>CAYUAV010000209.1:0-6572 GCA_964442665.1 uncultured Bacteroidales bacterium | reverse complement strand
ATAATGGCTTCGGTAAAGAATTTTCTTTTGTCATCACTAAGTGAACAATCTTTAAGCATCTCGGCAAATCCGACAATGCCATTCATCGGTGTCCTGATTTCGTGCGACATATTGGACAGAAAAGCCGCTTTTAGTCTGTCGCTCTCTTCTGCCTTCAATTTAGCTTCCCTCAGATTTTTCTCATATTGGTTCCTTTCGGTCATATCTCTGGAGTGCTCGGCAAATCCGATTACTTCATTGTCTTCCAGGACCGGATAAAATCTTGATTCAAAACATCGTCGTACTCCGTCGATCTCCAGGTAAAACTCTTCTTTGAATTTTTCACCTGCCAATACACGGCTTTGAATATTTCTCCAGAATTCAATATGTCTTTGATCCTTCATGTATTCAAAAGCCTTCAGACCCGCTTTCATTTCTATTCCGATAACTTTTTTTACAATATTTGCATAATTGTTGTTATATAACAGGCATCTTCCTTCCTTGTCGGCTATTAAAATATAATCATCGGTATTGTTGATCATTGCTTCCGTATTGGCAAGTGCCTGCAGTAATTCTTCTTCCGATTTTTTTCGTTTGGTTATATCGAAATTGAATCCGAGGATACCAATAATTTTTTCATCTTCAATGATCGGGGTAATAATATTCTGGAAAAATCCCTCTTCGCCATTTGCATTTGTAAATCTAGTTTCTTCGTTGATAGTTTCGCCATTATAGGCTTTGGCATTGTTCACCCTCCAGATTTTTTTTGTTTCATACGGTGCTTGTTGCTGGTCAGTAGATAATCCCAGGGAATCTCCCCAATGCTTTTTACACGTCTCATTCTGTAAAAAGCAGATTTCATCAAGGTCCCTGGCCCAAACATCAAAAGGCATGTTACGGATAACGGTTTGCAAAATAGCTTCACGGTTTTTCAGATTTTCTTCTGCCCTTATCCGGTCGGTAATATCATGAATTATGGAATAAAGTAATTCCCTGCCTTCGAAAAAAATTTTGCCGCTATATACTTCAACATCCCTTATTTCCTTATTGGATAGCCGGTGCTTGAAAAAGAAATGATATTTCTTCGATTTTTTCGCAAGCTTCATTTCTTTCTTTATATCTTCTTCCGGTAAAATGTTGATGTCACTGATTTTCATGCCGGTAATAATATCAGGGGAGTATCCGTAGTATCTACACGCTGCATTATTGGCGTTAACAATATTTCCGGTCCCGGGATCGATTAACAGCATTATGGAATTGCTGTCCTCGAAAAGAGCCTTATAATGATCCCTGTTTTTCTGATACGCCAGTTCAGTTGACCTTTGCTCCTGGATGTCTCTGCCGATAGTGAGAATACAGTCTTCATTATGATATGATAAAATTCGCGCCGAAAGCAAAACAAGACGAACATTTCCGTCCTTCATTCGGATTTTTGTTTCGAAATCTTCAATATAGCCGTGTTCCTGAAGAAATTTTATAAAGTTGGCACGATCATCAGGATTGTACCAGATATCGATTTCCTCTGAAGTTTTTCCTATTACCTCCTCCCTGGAATATCCTGTTCGTTTTGTAAAAGCATCATTAACCAGGATAAATAAGCCATCGCTAAGCCTGCTGACATTTATTGATTCCGGATTCGTTTCAAAGGTTAGCTGATAGATATCAGTCTTGTCATTTTGAAGTTCGCTTAGTTTTCGCTTCAAACTACGATTTTCATCCTTAAGTTGTGAGAATAAACTTTTTACTTCAACGTTCATTTTAGGGTTGGTGTACTTGTATCGAATAAGTTACGAAAATTTATTGAGAATAAAAAAGAGATTTAGGGATTGGCCGTTGAGTATTGAAAGAAATTTCCTAAAATAAAGGAAGAGTAAGGTTCGAAGCGGGATAAATGCTTGTAAGATTAAGTTATTAATTTCTTATCTAACGGTTATTCTTTAATAAAAAGCTTCACAGTAGTGTTTTGATCGACAAGAAATTTAATTAAATAAATCCCGGGATCAAGACTTAATATGTCAATATGATTTATTTCATTTTCCAGAATATACGTTTGAATTAGCACTCCTGATAAACTATGTATACTTGCATATACTTTTTGGTCCGTCTTTATTTTTAGGTTCAGGATGGCTAAGACCGGATTAGGATATAGAACCACTGCGTCATCAGTCGCATTATTCATGTTGTCATAAAAAAACGAAGGAGTCTGATTTGACGTCTGATTTAATTCGTTTCCTGAATTCTGATAACCGATCAGATATGTATTCTCATTATTTATATGATCAGTATCATTTGATGGATTTTGTTGATCTGTGATCATGAGATTTAACGTGTTCGATTCGATTATCGGGAGCATAAGACCGGAACTGTCATCGGGGACACAGAAGGCGATCGATTCGGAACCGATAAAATTATCTGTCGATTTCAGAATCTTATTGCATCCGTCTTCCAATATATAAGAGACTGTTCCCGGAGCTGGTAATCCAAAGCTGGGCGAATCGTTCATCGATAAGATATATTGTCCTGGAATCAAATGCCAGCTGGTTATCATACTGTCAACAAATTTGTTATGATTCTGTGAATGATCAACAAGGGTACCATTTGCTTCGGTTAGCATCCAGCTTATTTCCTGGGAGTAATTATTAATCTTTATGAAAAACCCTATATTCCCGTCACAGGCTTCAACATCACATGTATCGACGCCACTGATAAATGACTCACGTGAACCTCCGGGTTCGAAGATAGCCCGTATTCTTTCCTTCTGACCGGTGGTGAACATAAACATGCATGCATCATCAACGTAATCCATATAATTCATGAACATATTGCTGTTATTACACGAATATTGAGGATAAACCGGACAATGTAAATGAGGAATCGCTGCATCGGGTGTATCATCGACAAAATCAGTCGCTCCGCAGGGTCCGTCGCCCCATATATGCCTGAGATTAAGCCAGTGACCAACCTCATGTGTTGCGGTTCGTCCTTTATCGAAATAGGGACTTAGATTGAATGTAGTACCAAAATCGTTACTGCCAAAATATCGGGTGGATATTACAATGCCGTCAGTTGTCAGATTACCTCCGGGGAATTGTGCATACCCTAAAGTTCCGCCTCCTATATTGCATACCCAAATATTTAAATGTGTTCTGGGTGCATAGGGTGGATAGGCTGATTTTACCAGGTCAGTGGTTCCCCAATATGTGCGTGAATTTTCATGACATTCAACACCATCAAGGATAAACTGAATTTGAATATCGGCAACCCGTGAGTAAAACTCATCAGGTGTCAGAGACCAGTCGGGATTCAGTTTACTGAAATCTTCATTTAAAACAGTGATTTGGGATTCTATCTGTGCATAACTGATATTTTCCTCCGTTGTGGAATAAACAACAATTACATGCACGGGTATTGTAATTACCCCGGTAACTGTATTTTGATGAGATCTGATAACTGATTGTGTGTGATATTCTATCTCTCTGACCTTTTCCAGAAAATGGGGATTGTTTGCGATCTGTTCAAGAAAAACCTCATTCGTTGCACAGTTACGCTGTCCAAAAATATCAGGCGATAATAATATAATAACAGCATATATGAATGCTGATACTCCTTTCATATGCATCATTTAAGCCTGGCAATCAATGCTGTAAGGGCGTTTAAAGTTATGCTATTCAAAAATGCTTTAAAGAGTAAATAATTCTAAATAGTATCTAAATTAGTTACATGATAACTATTATACTGATTTTTGAAT
Source organism: uncultured Bacteroidales bacterium (assembly GCA_964442665.1). Classification (GTDB taxonomy): domain Bacteria; phylum Bacteroidota; class Bacteroidia; order Bacteroidales; family UBA10428; genus UBA10428. Next base: position 2,845 of record CAYUAV010000209.1, on the reverse strand, counting down.
GAAAAAAGGTTGTCTGGGATAGATGTCATGATCTCTCTCCGGAATTAGCATAAAATACTTCTCAGGGTTCTAAGATGCAGGATTTATCACAATCTATATTTTTCTTCTGAAAGGGGTATCCGGATCAAAGAATTTTTTTCACCAAATAGATAACCAGTGACAGAATGACACTTATTATGATCATGGTAGTGATGGGAAAATAAAATTTGACGTGTTCCCTCTCAATCCTGATATCACCGGGTAATTTACCCAGCCAGTTTAACTTATCTCCCAGAAAAAATAGTATAACTCCTGCAAATACTGTTACGATGCCTATGGTGATTAAAATTTTACCGAGTTGTGTAAGCATTGTAAAATTATTCTGCATGTAAGTTAGGTTAATTTTTTTATGTATTCCAATCATGGTTTAGAACCTGTCTGTCAAAAGAATTGTTAACTGTTTTGCCATACAGATATGGTTTGAAATTTGTAAATTAACAGAAAAAAATATGATAGTAGTAAATACACCAACAATTCCCGGCCGGGAAATTTCAGAAGCACTGGGCGTTGCTCGCGGAAGCACAGTACGCGCACGTAATATTGGACGCGATATTTTTGCCGGACTTAAAACCATAGTGGGAGGCGAAATATCTGAATATACAAAATTATTGGCCGATGCAAGAGAGTCAGCCATTGAAAGAATGATTAAAGATGCAGAAAAACTTGGAGCCGACGCCATTGTTAATATGCGGCTAGCTACCAGTTCCGTCATGGCTGGAAGTGCAGAAATTCTGGCATATGGCACTGCGGTTAAACTCAAATAGAATCGACAGGTGATTACAATAACTCTTCTTATTGGGGTAGTGATAATCTTTCTTTTGTTTTATGTTTTGATCAATCGTATCAGAGACAGAAAACATGAGACATTTGAAAAACGGGATAATTAGTGAGAAGATATTACTTTAACTTTTACCTGATACTGATTCCGTTGATTGGGTTTTCCCAGCAGCCTGATTTATCAGACACTATTACTAATTCCTATTATGTTTCTCTGAAAGAGAAGCTTTCAATACATGTTTATGGGATTACAAAATTCAATAATATCGAATTAAGAAATCCTTCATCCGATACTGTTATCCGATACCAGCCAAATGAAAATTTCAATATCGGAGCCGGATTTAATTATAAATGGGCGGGTATAAGCGGTGCCTTTAATTTCAAGTTTATCAACAATGATGACCGGATATACGGGAAAACAACAAGTTTCGATTTGCAAAGTGACATTTATACGCGCAAGTTTATCTGGACTATTAACCTGCAATCATATAACGGATTTTACTGGGGAAATGTAAATGTATTTGACTCAACATGGAGTATCCGCGATTCGGTGCCGCTTCGGCCTGATATTACAACGGTTAACCTGGGCGCAAGTATGATCTATACATTCAATCATGAAAAATTTTCGTTTAAAGCACCCTATGTTTTTACTGAAAGACAAATGCGATCGGCAGGTTCGTGGCTATACGGAGTCCATGCATCACTTTATGCTTTAAGTGCCATCTCAGCCCTGATTCCCGAAAATCTTCAACATGCTTTCCCTATATACGATAGTCTTGCAACACTCGGTACAGTGAATATGGGTTGTAGTATAGGCTATTCTTATACATGGGTTTTCTTCAGGCAGTTTTATATTAACGGCACACTGATGCTGGGATTATCCATACAGGCTGTGGGGGCATATGATATTAACGGCAGTGCATTGATAGAAAAAGTCAGGGCATCATCCAGATCGCATCTCCGTTTATCAGCTGGGGCAAATAACGATAAATGCTACTATGGTATTTCTGTAATTATCGATAGTTATCCCATCCGCAACGAGTTTCAATCATCATTTGTATATAACTACGGGAAATTTCGGATATATTACGGGCGACATCTCAACTGGGAGTTAAAAAAGAAACAACAACAGGAGGTACTAAAATAAAAGAAAGCCTGCGGTTAGTAGTGCAAGCTTTCTGCAAATATGGGTCAAATCGTTAGGGCTAATGGGGCACTAATTTAGCTATTTACTTTTATTTTGCAAGAATATAGGCGAAAAATTTTATGATTGAGTCCGAAAAGCTCAGACAATTAATTTGTTAATTTATTTAAGTTCGGTATGATTTTTATGAGATTCAGGAATAATTTTTTGGTTTTATCATCCGAAGATTTAATCAGAGCTATAAAATACACGTAATTAGAGCGCTTTTTTTCCGGTTATTCTTAATTAATCCCATCTTTGGGATGAAATGATTAGGTGTAAACATCATTTTAGTTGTATTATAAGAATAAACCATATATCATGAAGAGACCTGTACTTTCATTCTTATTAATCTTTTATACTTTTTTCTTTACCGAGTATTATGTTAAAGGGCAAGCAACATTAATAGGATGGGATTCGACCTATACTTACTTTGCCGCTCAGGAAGAGCCACCGGCCGACTGGTTCATGCCCGGGTTCGACGATTCAGAATGGACAATCGGTGTAAATGCCATCGGATATGGAACCGATTTTCAGCAGACAATTGTAAGTGAAGAAACGAAATCGATATACTTGCGGTACAAATTAAACCTGGATAATCCACAAAATATAAGAAAGTTGAATTTTTTGGGCGATTTTGATGATGGCTATGTCGCTTATCTGAATGGTAAGGAGATTCTTAGGGTAAATGTTAACGAAAACGTAAAATATCCGGCATTTGATGACATTACGACCCGTTCACACGAAATGGAATATTTTTCTTCATTCCATGTTTATGGCTATTATCTGGATACCATGATACTTGATACAAGTCTTGTTACAGGGGAGAATGTTATTGAAGTACAT
>CAYUAV010000208.1:0-6637 GCA_964442665.1 uncultured Bacteroidales bacterium | reverse complement strand
ACTACTGATGCTTGCAGAAGCTATTGTGAACGGTGCTTCCGATCCGCTAGGAGGAACAGCTGCAGATTATGTAAACGAAGTACGTGAGCGTGTCGATCTCGATCTGTTAAGTTCTGTTGATATGGATGCTATTTTGGCCGAACGTCGACTTGAACTTGACCATATGGGACATCGCTGGTTTGATTTAGTGAGGCTGAACAGAGCTGTTGAGATTTTAGGACCACTGGGCTTTACGCCCGGACATGAGGTATTCCCGATACCAATGCTGGAAATAGAAAATACCAGGAACGGCCTCGAACAGAATGAAGCATACCAATAGACTAAACATATAGTTAATTGCATATTAATTAATGAAAGCTGCTCCTGATGACAGAAGGTAATTGAATCAGGAGAGTATCAAAAGACTGATGAAATCACTCAGAATATGTTAAATACCGGTACCTGATTTGAGTGAGCATTAAGCTCACTCAAATCACGAGACCAGGTCGAGGTTAATAATTATAAAAGAGAAATTAAATGGACTTCGCCGGAAGATTCAAATTACTGATCTATATCCTGATCGTACCTTATCTGGCAGTTGTAAGCTGTAATTCACCTCAAAAAAAAACAAATAGAATTGATGCCAGGATTGATTCTCTACTATCGTTAATGACTTTAGAGGAAAAAATCGGGCAGACATACCAGGTCAGCGGTAGTGCCCCATGGGTAGAGGAATTGATCAGGAAAGGAGAAGTTGGATCTGTACTGAATGAAGTAGATCCTGTTCAGTTAAATCGCATCCAGAAAATTGCACTGGAAGAATCCAGGCTTGGAATTCCATTGATTATTGGCAGGGATGTCATTCACGGATTTAAGACTATTCTTCCAATACCGCTCGGACAGGCAGCTACATGGAATCCGGATATAGTTAAGGAAGGGGCGCATATATCTGCTTTGGAAGCCCGAAGCATCGGAGTTCACTGGACATTTGCTCCTATGCTCGATGTATCGCGCGATGCCCGCTGGGGGCGTATAGCAGAAAGTCTGGGTGAAGATACATACCTTACTCAGGTACTCGGAACAGCCATGATACAGGGATTTCAGGGTAATGATTTAAAAGACAGGGGCACGCTGGCTGCCTGCGCCAAACACTTTGCTGCTTATGGGGCTGCCGAGGGCGGACGCGACTATAATACAGTGGATATTTCGCTGCAAACTCTCTACAATGTGTACCTTCCTACTTTTAAATCAGCTGTCGATGCCGGAGTGGCAACGTTTATGGTATCCTTCAACGAAATAAACGGCGTACCTTCTTCAGGTAACGAACACCTGGTAAAGAACATATTAAAAACCGATTGGGGTTTTAAAGGATTTGTCGTCAGCGATTGGGCGTCGATATGGGAAATGATCAATCATGGATTTGCAGCCGACAGCCGACAGGCAGCCGAGCTGGCCATGCAGACCGGAGTGGATATGGAAATGGTAACAACAACGTATGTTGAAAATCTATCTTCCCTGATTAAGGAAGGTGTACTAAGTGAAAAACTGCTCGATGATGCGGTGCGGAGAATACTCAGGATCAAATTCCGGCTGGGACTTTTTAATAATCCCTGGGCAGACGAAAATGTCCGTTTTGATACCCTGGATCCGGAACATCTTCAGGTTGCCTATGAAACAGCGGTGCAATCACTGGTTTTGCTGGAAAATAAAAAGCATTCACTACCACTCAATAAAAGTCTGAAACATATTGCAGTCATTGGACCTATGTCGGATGACGGATATGAACAACTCGGCACCTGGGTGTTTGACGGCAATGAAAAACAAACCATTACACCGTTAAAAGCCATTGAGGATTATTTGGGAAAAGAAAAGATCAGGTATGAGCAAACATTAAGTTATTCGCGTGACAAAGACAAGTCGGGATTCGGCAAAGCTGTTCGGGCTGCTGAAAACGCTGATGCCGTATTGATATTTGTGGGCGAAGAATCTATTTTATCGGGCGAAGCGCATTCCCGTGCTGATATAACTTTACCGGGAGTTCAGGAGGAACTGATACAGGAATTGCATAAAACAGGGAAACCGGTTATAGTTACGATACTGGCCGGACGACCTCTGGCTTTGAGCCGGATCGAACCCTATGCCGACGCCATACTATATGCCTGGCATCCGGGAACGATGGGAGGGCCTGCTATCATCGATATTATTTTCGGGGAACGGAATCCTGTTGGCCGGTTACCGGTCAGTTTTCCAGTAGTGTCGGGTCAGGAACCCTTTTATTATAATCATAAAAATACCGGCCGTCCACCCAGAGCCGATATGTATACACCTATTGATTCAATTCCTCAAAAAGCTTTCCAGACTTCACTGGGAAATACATCGCATTACCTCGATGCCGGGTATGAGCCGGCCTATCCTTTCGGATACGGACTTTCCTATACAACTTTTATTTTTAGCAACCTGCAGCTTAATACGGATACTCTGACAATGCACGATTCGCTTACGGTATCGGTGAAAATCAGGAATAACGGACAACGTGAAGGAACAGAAACAATACAGTTTTACATTAGGGATGTTGTGGGAACAACCACACGACCTGTAAAAGAACTTAAGGCATTTCAACAGGAAATATTACAACCTGGTGAGGAAAGGATTGTTAGGTTTATTCTTTCTACTGATGAGTTAGGATTCTATAATCAGGATCTGGAATGGACGACCGAACCCGGAGAATTTATTATTTACGCGGGTGGTAATTCGAAAGATTTACTGAATACGAGTTTTTGGTTAGTTGAGTGATTTAATGGGTACTAGGTAGGTTAGGCAGTAAAAGACCCGGGAGTTTTGAACTCCCGGTTCCTTTTTAATGTCTGTGAATTTTGAAAAGTATACTATTCAGCATCTTCTTTTTCTTTCCGTAATTTTAATTCACCTTCAACTTCACGCATTTTTTCAGTGGTTAGGGGATAAAGTAATATTAGGATTATTGCTAAAATAATAAATATTACAGGTACAAAACTATTAATAAGTCTAATTCCTTGAAGTGCTTCGGCTGTCTGTTCTGTGGCTTTACCAAAATAACCTTGAAGCCGTAAGACGAACATCATGGCTACTCCGGCCATACCACCTCCGAATTTCATTGCAAACGTACCGGCAGAGAATGTAAGACCGGTTGCTCGACGACCGTTTGTATATTCGGAGTAATCTGCGGCATCTCCAAGCATGGCAAAGAAAAGGATAGGCATTACACCAGCCGCCAGCTCCGCTAGAATTCCTAAAACAAAGAACATAGGAATATTATCTTGAGGAACAAAATAGATACTGCAGGTAAAGAGTCCGCTTACTATCATGACGAGTATGAATAAACGGCGCTTACCAAATAAATTTGTAAGTGGAGTGGCAATAAAGGTAGAAACCATCGATGCAAGTATTACTCCGATAAAGAAAACACCAACTAATGTTTCACGACCTAAATACCACTTGAAATAGTAAGGAGCGGCTCCTTGCCGTATAGAATTATATGTAACCCATAAAAATCCTACAATCAGTATAACTACCCAGGGACGATTTTTAACCAGATCTTTAAAGTCAGCTTTTATATTTGATTTCTGTGTTTTCGGTGGTTTTATTCTTTCTTTTGTTACGCCGAATGCTATTAATGAAAATACCACAAGTAAAAAGGCAAGAATATAGAAAGTATACTGATAGCCGAATGCATCAATAATTTTTTGCTCAGAACCTGCAGGAGCGAACTCTTGGCCAATCAGCTTAACCAATTTTGGCAGAAAACCTATTGAAATCAATCCGCCAAAATAAGCACCAAAAAATCGAAACGATGATATACTCGTGCGCTCCAGAACATTTCCGGTCATCACTCCTGATAAGGAGGAGTAGGGAACATTATTAGCTGTGTATGCAAGGGTTAATAAAACATATGTTGTATAAGCCCAGATTAATTTGCCGGTTGCCGTAAAATTTGGAGCAGTGAAGGTTAATGCCAGAAGAAGGCCAAAAGGAACTGCTGTATATAATAGATAAGGTCTGAATTTTCCCCACTTTGTTTTAGTCCGGTCGGCAATGGTACCCATTATTACATCAGTAATTCCATCGAATGAACGGGTTAGAACAAGTAATAAACCGACCGCAGCTTCAGGCAAACCAAAAGTGTCAGTATAGAAAATGGGAAGAAAAGCCATCAGCGGTCTCCATGCAAGGTTTGCAGCAGCATCTCCGAGAGAATAACCCAGCTTTTCACCAAAGGAAAGTCTTCCGAATTTTTGATTATCCATAATAGAAGTGTTAGTAATGGTTATTATTTCATAAATAAACATTCAGGCCCCTTAACCCTTAATTGGCTTAAAAGAATTTTAATACGGGTTTGAAGTCGGCATAAAAATACACTTTATTTCTTAGAAACAATACCTGTTCATACCCGGACCATTTCAGGGTAAGCAAATTCCCGGCATGATCTTCTCATCAGTCATGTTTCTAAATAGAAAACCAGTAGTTCAATTTAATAAGAAAAATATTCTTTCCTTTCACCTTACCCAGATTGGAAATGCTATCGGAAAGATCGGGGACCGGGATATTTTCATTGAAGGTTTTGTTATGCGACCATATAAGATAGAGAACAGAGGCTGGTTTGTATTCCCAACGAAATACCAGGTTCGAACGGAACTGTCCGAAACAAAAATCAGGATTGTCGATCGGATAGGTGATCCGCGAACCCGATTCTATAAGGCTTACGGTCCCCGATTCATCATTATACAGAACATTATTTTCGGGAACCTGAGTAAAACGCTCTTCATTATTATGTGAATTGGCCTGACCAACGTTAACAAAATAAAATTTTGCATAGTGACCCACGGAGTAATAGGGACTTCCATAAAACTGCAACGATAATTCAGGGGTGAAGAACAGTTCGGCACGCAAAGTGAATTCAAGTGTCTGTTGTTCAAGACGACCCATGAGATAGCGAAGATCTACAATAGTATCAATTGTTTCAATATACTGGTATTCGTTAAGGTTATCAGAATACATGACGTAAGGTGACAGCCTGATGTGGCTGATCGGGTACCAGTTCAGATTTATATGTGCCCAAATATTTCTTGAGTCTTCATTTTGTACCGGTGTATAATGGATCCCTCCCGAAAAACACAGATCTTTTGCATAATTGCTGTTAACATGCCATGCCATGTCGTGCCTGGTGTTCATCCACAACGCAGGTCCGCCGCGAAGCTCCCTGGTTTCCAGGGATGGGAATGAAACATTCCAGTTGAACTGAATTCCCCACAGGTTATGGAATTGATTTTCCAGGTTAATTCCCGCAGCTGCATATATTAACTCGTCACCAAAGCTTGTAGAGAAAGACTGGAATAAAGAAACCAGGTAATTACGGCTGAATTTTTTCGGATCATTTTCAATGAATCTCAGTTCAGTAGTTTGTCCGATCACATCGGCCTGACGTAAATAACCCATATCATTAAGATCGAAACCGGGCGAGCGCCATTTCAGTTTTTCCTGGAAACGCCACTTGCCTCCTTTTTTACCACCCTGTAACTGTCCTCCGCTTCCTGTCATTGAAGTTACGGTAGTGTCTATCTTATCGTGAAGATACAAGGCATCAGGACGCTGAAAAAGATGGACATTCGATTCCTGGATAGTATGAATGGCTTCGCTGGAACCGGTAAGATGTGATACCAGCACTTTACCCCCGATGAAATAGGTCTTTTCTTTGAAGTTTTGTTCAAAATCGATGCCTCCGCTGTACGCTTCTGTATTCGATAGGGATCGGATTCTTTCGTCGGGGAATAATTTGTCTGATGCTGTAAATATTCCTCCCAATATCGTATTGGCACTATTCTTTTCCTGCATTACCCGGGCTACCAGATAATTTGTACAGGGACTAATAACCGTGTCGTGATGTTCACGATCCGGAAAGTAAACTGTGGCATATTCCCTTGATGTAAAACTCTCAAGAAAGCCAACGGATAAACCTCCCGAGGTTTTACCGGTTATTTTCGAAGCGCCGAGTATGGTAGAATTCTCCGGCGCCTGAAGGTAATGATCACCTTCAATATCGGGGACAAATCCTGGTGTCTGACCAATACGCCTGGAATAATAAACCATATCCTGGTCAAGGCTGAACTCAAATATTTCATTGCCTTCAAGGAAAAAGGGTCTTTTCTCTTCGTAAAAGGTCTCAAATGCAGTAAGGTTCAGTACGGAGGGATCGGCTTCAACCTGACCGAAATCGGGATTTATCGTAGCATCGAGTGTGAAATTTGAGGACAAACCTATTTTAGCATCAAATCCTACGTTAGGGAAGAATTCTTTTGTTTTACCATACGGATTTTTTTCACTCAATGATTGCGGTAAATATTTCAGCACGGTGTAAGGCAGAAACTCTATCTGCCGGGATGAACGGATATCCTTTATTCCGTTGAGTTCACCGAATAGATATACCATAGCCGGAGAATTAACAGGAATAAGTTTCCACTGACTTTCCTCGCTTTTACGATCAAGCCATCGCCATATGTGCATTCCCCATACATGTTCCTCTGTATTGGCATAACGAAGCTGACTGAAAGGTATTTTCATTTCAGCAGTCCAGGCTGAATCTTCAAGAGCTGTTTTTCCATCCCAAACGGCATTCCAGTTCTGA
>CAYUAV010000207.1:0-6729 GCA_964442665.1 uncultured Bacteroidales bacterium | reverse complement strand
TATAAACATGTTACTCTTTGTTGCCATAAATATCTCTACACCCGGTTCAATTGTCAGTTTAGCCCCGGGAGCGATGATTATATCGCTCTGACCCACATAGGGCGAACAATCTTTGGAAAGAGTCAGATCGGAGTCGATAGTATTGGGTAAAATGCATTGTCCGTTTTCTTCATAGATGGCCGTCAGATTACGATCATCTGTGAGGGTGATCTTATAATTCCGGCTGGTTGACATTAATAATGTATCAGGGATATAGGCAATCAGTCCCAAATTAAAACTCAGATCACTGCTTGAAGCAGAATTTTGATGTACTTCAACAGCGATACAATTTATACCCTCCCTGAACGCAGTGCCATCCGTAGAAAAGCTGACAAATTCCGATTCAGATGATCCGCTGATAGCAGTTAGTGCAAGGCTTTCGTAATTGATTTCGCCGGAACTCATATTGGATCGTATTACCTCCTGTCCGTTAATATATACAACAGCTCCATCGTCACGTAAGAGATTAATTATGAACTGAGAAGCAGAAAATTCAGTTGATGTAAGATTAAATGAATGACGAAAGTAAGTAGTAATAAATTTATTGTTGCTGTCACCCCCATAGCTTACCACGGTTTGTTCGTCGCCATCACCATAACCGAGTTCAGCTGCACCCGCTGCCCATGTGCCATCATCAAAACTTAATTCTTTCCAGGCTGAACCCTGATCGGAACCATCATCAAGATATTTCCAGACCGAACCTTCCGGAATTATCACCTGCGCTGTTGATTCTGCCCATCCCATAAAGTCATAACCAGGTTTATCGACGGCAGCCAGCCGAATTTGCAGATTTTTCGGATATAATCCTGTCCAGGCAGGCTCGGGAATGGCTATACCATCAAAAGTAATATAGCCCCCATTGGAAGGGAAAATCCCCAGTGCCAGTGATCCGGAATTGTCAAAACCATAGGATTGCAGATCGGTAAGCAGGGCCTGAGGACGTGCGTCGGCAAAATCTTCTAAAACAGATATCTGGTCATACCAGTATTTCATTGACGGAATGGCATTACCATAAGTTGAAGTAGTCCCCAGCCATCTTTCAATATGATAGGGCATTTCAGTTTCAATCCATTGTCGATGCCTGTTGATCAGCCTGTGTATATTGGCCGGATTAAAAGTGGTGTATAAATGATCGGCAAGTCGCTGACCAAAATAAGCTTTATATCCCGGATTCTCAAGTAGATCCTGAAGAGGAAAAACATCACGTGAGGCATAAAAATCTATAAGATTATTTCCAGGATCAAACATTCCGCGGTCAAGATCCATTAATACCCATTCCCACTTTCCGGTTTGTTTAGGCTTCCAGGCCATAACATTATGATCAACCGATCTATTTTGTGAATAGATCTCTGTAATTACGTAATCAGTGAATTCTTCTATATTTATGTGTTTGGCAACCTCATCATAGTTTGCTTGTACCGACAAATCGCGCGATAAAAGAGTTAACAGCTTATTGTAGGCGTTAAGATCACCGGCTTCAGGAAAAACCTCATTCTCAATCAGATCGAATGAATCTTCAGGCATTGAATAATTTTCTTCAATATAATTGTCATCAACTTTTTCCCTGATATTATGTATGCCCATATATTCACCATTCACAAATATGATGCATGGCTGGAAACCCATGACAGCCACATTCATATTAGGTTTTGTTGAGTTATGCATTAAACCATCCCTGAACATCGTATAACTCCAGTCGCTTCCGGAAGCTCTCAAGGCAAATGATTTGTATCGCGTACGATTTTTTTCCGGTATCAGAGGATATTCAAGTATCGAATTACCATATTGTTTTCTGAAATAGATACCCAGCATTTTTTGAGGAAGTAGCCAGGAATACAAGCCATTTATTTTAGTTCCGGCAAGCTCGTTGAAAGCTGCACGGTCGCTGCCGTCGTTTTCAAACAATTCAATGTTTATTGGTACTTCCCAACCGGGTTTGAAATCCTGGACATATATTCCGGATTCCGGATCCCAGAAATTATCAGGATCGGTAGCAATGGAGATTACCGGGAGGCCCCGTTCTTCCAGACTTCCGTCGATAAAGTAAGAATGTGTCACGATTTTCCCCGGAACCATTCCCGGTTTAAAAATCCTGGCCCGGAGGATCGTGGTACTGTTTACAGCAATCGGAGAGCTATATATCGGGGAAGAAATCGATGGCTCCGATCCATCAGAGGTATAATGTATGGTTCCTCCGAGTATGGTACTTAGCTTAACCTGTAACGGGGAATTAAATAATCCGCCGAAAACCGAAAACCCGGGTATATTTTCAACCCGATCGATATAAGCCGTTGTGGTGTTGGCATTCCCGGGTGTGGGTTCGGTATAATATGCCCAATTTCCGGTACCGTCAGGATTTCGTCCATAGGAAATATCGGGTGACTGATAGATATAACTTATACTGTCAATTAAAGTCAGTCTCGAAGAAAAAAGTCCAATCTCTTCACCTTCCTGAGCCAGTTTGAATGATGTATGAATGCCGTTATCCTTTCCGTCAGCCCAGATAATCACAAAACCGTGGCCCTGGATTGTAATATTCGAATTGATCTGCCACTTATCCGGGTTATTCAGATTATCAGTAAGGTAGCATCCCGCAAGATTAACAGACGTTTTACCGGCATTATAAATCTCTATCCAGTCAGTATATTCGTGATAATCCGGATCGACAATTACGGTTGCATTGGAAGCCATAAATTCATTTATGTAAAGCTGACCTAATAGTGGGAGCTGCAATGCGCTGCCAAACAGGATAAGCAGAATATTATTCGTTAACCGGTGTGAGAATCTCATATATTACTACGCGTTCTTACGGTCTGCCGTGTGACTGTACTTGTTTTCGTAACAAATGTACGAATAAGAATGTGTATTCTTTTTACTAAAAATACATTATCATGTTACATATAAGGTAAATTACTTTCCTGATTGCATTACTCCCTGATCTTACTCAGGATCTTTACAGACCCTCAATTATATATCTGAAGAGTATAAAAATTATAGAACTATTTAAACTCACCTTTCATATCTAATAGATATTCCGTTTCTTAATTATTAGATGATGAGAGTTTTCAATGGATCGGGAATGAAACCGGATTATTATTCTGCCGGAAAATCCAATTAGCTTTAAAACATTACGTTGTATTATACCATAAGTTTAGTATCCATAAGTGATTCGATTATTGCACTAAGAATTCAATCAGTAAAAAATTTTAAAAAATAAATGGGAAAATATCGTTAACAAAAGTAATCATTGAAATAGTTATTCGTAAAAGGGGTTACTAAAGCCTGATTACAATTCTTTTTTAAGAACTGATACTATTTTGTAACCGGGCGAGTTATATGAAGTAGAGAATATGTTGCCTCATAACTGTTAACTTTGGATGAAATAATACAACCGTAAAGATGAAATGTTATCTGCTATTTTTCTTTATACTCATAACCGGTTATTCCATAGATGCACATCCATGGAAGCCAAAACACTATGTGATAATCGATACTGATGGAGGATTTGATGATTATCGGGCAATTAACTTACTGCTGGCATCTCCCGATGTGAGGGTACTGGCTATTATAGGATCCGATGGAGTCCTTTCGGCAGAAGAGTCCTGTACAAAGGTGAGAAGTTTGTTATCCGACCTGCATCACGAAGGTTTATTAGTCGGTATTTATAACGATTCGCTTAGTAAAGTTATGAATTGTATGCCGGCAATGGATTTTATGTGGGGGCCGCCTGTTCAGAAAACCTTACCAATACCCTCTGCAATGGAGCTATTGGATTTTATCCTGAAGAACAGTACGGAAAAAATAACTTTTATTTGTCTGGGTAGCCTGAGTACGATAAATAATTGTCTTACTAATATAGATGATCTTGATGAACGTTTGAACCGGATTATTTGGACCAGTGATTTTGAGATGGATGCCGATAATTTTAACTATTCCATAAACCCGGCTGCATATATATCATTTACCGAAAATAATACTGTTCCATTACATATTATAGCGGGCGACATCGGAGAATCGGTTTATACCAGATACGCAATCAGTATTTTGGATTCGATTGATAATCCCTATTCAAATAATATCATCGCCAGTGTCGAACCGGATGATACACCCTATGCATCGCGCTGGTACGATGAGTCAGGAGCCCTGTTTCTTGATTTCCCCGGATTATATACTGCTGATACCTCCGTAAACCATATCTTTCATAAATTTATTCCTGATGACTCTGTGAAATTGATTCCTTCCCTGATGAAAATACTTGATGGAAGCATCCTGAATCAAAACCAGGTATTCCGTGTATTTCCAATGGGATTATCAGATTATCAGGATGATGTTCAGTCAATCATGACGGAAACAGTCTGTAAGTACGGGAAAGAAGAATGGATTGCCGGAGTACTGGCCAATGAATTGCACAGGCATCTTGGGATTTATGCAATCGTTGGCGTTAAAATGGGATTAAGGGCCAGAGAATACTTCGGGGCGGGTATCGATGAGATAAAAATACTTTCCTATGCCGGACAGGATCCTCCCTTCAGTTGTATGAACGATGGTTTGCAGGTTAGTACCGGCGCTACAATGGGGCATGGACTAATTCATCTGGATCCGGATTGTAAACACAATCCCGGAGCTGAATTTACCTATCTGAATCAGAAAATAATTATCACACTTAAAGACGAATACCGAGAGAGAATAGAATCCCAGGTTGGTGAGTTGAGCAAAATATATGGATTAAATAACGATATATACTGGGCTCTGATACGGAATGCTGCTTTGTATTACTGGACCAACTGGGACCGAAATTCAATATTCGACATAAAGATTGTTCAGGGAAACGAAACATCAAACTGAATTAATTTTTTGCAATACTTATTTTTACTTCCACGTAGTCTTTTATTTCAGCTATCTATTTGCTAACTTAGTATAAGCGTAGTGACTTTCTCAAGTATTATAACAAACAACCGACATGAGGGAAGTGCAATACATACTGGCATTGTTCCTGCTTGAGATAATTATCTTTACTACAGAAATTGTATTTTCCTGTCTGAACACAAAAAACCGAAAACTCAAAAAAGCCTCAAACTCTGATGAACTTGATTTCATCGATCTTTCCGAGGGCTACAGGACCAGCATTTCATTTTTCAGGGTATCAATATTTATTTCCTATCTTATCCTGGTGTTTATCTATCTTGATATTTCAAAAGAAAATTCCGTCGAGAAGTACCTGATGATCTTTGTTGTAGGTATACTGGTTTATATGGTTTCGCTGTTCAATGTTAAAACCTTTATTTTTTATACTGATTATTTTATTGTTACAGCACCATTTAATTTTTTTAAGCGGGATACACTTATTAATTATAATGCCATCGGTAATTTCAAACTTTACCGGGCACTTTATAATTCTTATTTTCTGAAACTGAATCTGAAAACGAACCGAACCAGTACCATACAGTTTTCCGGTTCATTCAATCCACGAAACGATCTTGTCATAAAAATCATTATTAATTCAAAAATTGATATCAGGGGAAAAAAAGAGAATTATGGATCGAAACATGTCAAAGAAAATAATAGTTCACGTCCATAAATATGCGCAGGAATAAAAATATTTAGTTTGTTCTCGGTTTGACAATATCAACATACTCCCGATCGACATCAAGGATATGGTTGGTCAGCCATTTTCGAAGAAATCCTAATACCCGGAA
Source organism: uncultured Bacteroidales bacterium (assembly GCA_964442665.1). GTDB lineage: Bacteria > Bacteroidota > Bacteroidia > Bacteroidales > UBA10428 > UBA10428. The sequence goes on along the minus strand of CAYUAV010000207.1, from coordinate 994 downwards.
AGTTACAGGTAAACCTTGTTCGAATTGTTCTCTGAACTGAGCAACTTTTTTTATAAAATTCTCGTGAAGATTTATATGTTCCGATGTAAAGGGATAATGATGCTGACTAAACAGTTTTTCTTCGGTTTTAAAATGATAGTCGGCATATTGGGCCATTTCATCCAGAATAGTACTTAATTTATCACGGGCTTCATTATCCATGAAAGCTTTATTCAGCCTGTTGATCAGGTCGACTATTTTTTTGTGTTGATTATCAATTTCGTCAATCCCCAGATTAAAATCGGGGCGCCATTTCATATAAAGTTCCTCCATTGCCATCCTTTTTTATATATCAGGATATGAATTTAGCACAAATCGAATAATTATTATACTTGCGATGGATTTTTAACAGCCTATAAGCATATCAAATAAGTAAAAGTATTTTAAAATAGCTTGCTAAATAACCATCGGAATAAACTTATATGTACCTTTTACTTTGCAAACAAATTACAGATAAGATAACATAAGTTACATGACCGGAGGGAAAGTAAAATCTATATATTTTTTACTATACATGGCGTTTGCCAGCTGGAGGGTTTTTTATAACGTATATCTCGAGGAGAATAATTTCAGCGGTACCGAGATAGGTATTATCAACGCGCTTATTCAGGCAACCCTATTCATTATTGTACCGGTTTGGGGTTATATAGCAGACAAAAGAGGTATCAGACCGACACTGCGTATTGCAGTATTTATAACAGGTATTTTACTTTTGGGTCTGGGTTTTATTTTAAATTTCTGGTGGCTCGTTGCATATATATTTCTAATAACCCTTTTTCATCATCCGCTCGGGCCACTTATCGATGCTCTGGCGATCCAGTTTTCGCATACCAATAAAAGGTATAATTACGGGAACCTCCGGCTATGGGGATCTTTCGGGTGGGCTGTAGCATCTGTTGCAGGTGGTTACATATTCATGTATTTGAGTTTACGAATGGTATTTCCAATAACTTCA
>CAYUAV010000206.1:0-6770 GCA_964442665.1 uncultured Bacteroidales bacterium | reverse complement strand
CTATTGCTTTTCTGTGGAAAGAAATCGGTACAACCTGCCTGCACCTATTGCAAACCCACGAAATTGTGAAACTCATGCACGATATAGCCTTATATATAAGTCCGGCAATAAGTATAATTACTGAAACAAATGTTCCCAACAGGGAAAATCTGAGTTATTTTGATGAGGGTGAAGAGGCTGATATGGTTTACCAGTTTAGTCTTCCCCCTTTACTTTTATATGCGCTGTATTTTTCAGATTCCACATACCTGAACCGATGGACTTCTTCCATTTCAGATATACCCAAAGGTTGTACCTTTTTTAATTTTACCGCATCACACGATGGTATAGGTCTAAGGCCGCTTGAGGGAATATTACCACATGGGGAGATTGCTGCGCTTACAGCGGCAATAGAGGAACAGGGCGGATATTTAAGTAAAAAAAGGAATAGCGATAATAAGGAGAGTCCGTATGAAATGAATATCACATATCTTGATGCACTGGAAGCTACTTATGAAGGCAATGACGATTTGCAGAATGACAGATTTCTCTGCTCACAAACCCTGATGATGTCTTTCAGAGGAATACCTGCATTCTATCTTCACAGTCTGTTAGGTACGCACAATGATCATGAAGGTGTTGTACGTACAGGCATATTTCGTTCAATTAACCGGCATAAATGGGATGCAGACGATTTATTTCAAAAACTTGATAGGACAACCAATCATTCATATATTTTATCCGAATTATTACGCAGAATAGAGATTCGTAAAAATGAGCCATTGTTCCATCCCGATTTACCTCAATCGGTAATACAATCCGAAAAGGACTTGTTTCTTCTTACACGGGGATTCAGGAAAGAACTTATCGTGTTGGCGAATCTTTCATGTAATCTAAAAAAAATCGATATGGGAAAAATTTTGTCCGGTATACCGGACTGTATTGATTTACTCTATGATAGTAAGCCAATTACAGAAACTTTTTTAATGCGACCCTATCAGGTTTGCTGGATAAAAAAAGGCTGATAATCTGAATTACCAGCCATATAAGATTTTCTGTTATTTTTAGGTCTAAATCGACATATCCATTAAAGCTCTGCTTACAAGAAGATTCTGTTGTTTGGCTCTTTCTTCATCAACTCTGAACTTCAGGGTATTATCTTTCAAAACAAACTCGATAGTCGAGCCATACGCATTCGATCCTTCTTTCTCACCTACAATAAGGCATGCTTTATTTCCGAGCTGGTTTTTTATTGCAGTTATACTTGAAATATTTGCAGCCGGAACGAATATCAATTGACAGGATACGGCCTCTGCTGCCGAAGATATCCGGCGAATCTCAATAGGTTTTGTTCCAACCTTTCTGTTGGCAGTAAATTGAACCAATTGATCGTAAGTATCGGATGCACCGTACACTCCAATAACGAAGCTTTCATTTGCATTTCCTTCGGGCCAGTTTACATGCCGCAGAAAGTTATAAATAAACATAGCTTCAACATTCGATAAATTTCCTGTTGCCTTTAAACCTGAACTAAAAAATGTCGTAATTATCAGGCTGAAAAAAATGAATTTCATCTTCATCATAATTTGTCCTAGTTTGGTTATATACATTCGGTTTTACATTTTCTATATCCCAGCTCTATACGGGTATCAGGAGAAAAAGTTACTTATAGTCATGCTGTCTATAACTTTTTAATCACCGGTAAAAATTCCTTCAAGATAGTATTATGAAAACTCGACCTTAAGAATCAGGTATTCGTCAAATTCATGAATTTTTATTAAAAATGATAAATAATGGTGATGCTTATCTGTAACGTTTGCTTAATAAGGTTCAAAATTAATTTGATATCCCTGAGAATTTATACATAAAAAAACTGCTGATATTTTTTAAAAAACCAACAGAGAGATTTACGGGTAAATAAAAAGATTTAACTAATAGGCCATTTTTAGTAATTCCCGGCTCACAACTAACTGATGTTCTTTTGCTGCAGTTTCACTGACATTAAAAATGAGTGTATTATTCCGGAACAATATTTCAATAGTTGCTCCTGCGTTTAAGCTTCCTTCCCGCTCACCAATTATAAGTGTTGGTGACTGTTTCAATTCCTGTTTGATATTTTGAAGGTGACTGCTTTTATCGTCTGAAACAAACACTATATGACTGCCGTTTAGATCGGAGAGATTATTTGTTTTGTAAATGACAATGGATTTTGAACCGAATTTTCGATTCTTGGTATATTCAATGAGTTCTTTATACACCGGACTATTACCATAAACAGTTATTATGAAATTATTACCGATACTTTTGTCCGGCCACATGATATACCGCATGAAATTATAAACATAAATAGCCTGTGAAGCCGGTATATTGGTTTCGGCCCTGGTAATTACACTGATAAAAAAAAGTGCAATAAACGACATTCTTCTCCAATTCATATTCCCCTATTTTTTAGATCGACACATTGAAAATTTATACGTTATTTAATACTTCGCGTTTGGTGATATTTCTTACCTGTCTCAGGTGACTTAACCTATTCTGTAACTTGTCGCCATCTTTTATTCGGTATATCTTATCTTTATAGAGTAAAATTTGCATTATGAATATTCTGATCGCTCCTGATTCCTTCAAAGATTGCTTGTCTGCCAAAAAGGTAGGTGAAGCAATGAGAAAAGGAATAATGGCAGTTCCGGGTAAATGGAATATCCGGATGGTTCCTATGGCAGATGGTGGGGAAGGTACTCTTGAAGCTTTAGTTGATGCTACTAATGGAACATATATCAACACAGAGGCATATGATCCGCTTTTAAGGCTCATCCAGGTAAAGTACGGTATACTTGGAGACGGGAATACTGCCGTTATTGAAATGGCGGCCGTATCGGGAATTGAATTACTGAAGCCCGAAGAACGAAATCCATGGATTACATCCAGTATCGGAACGGGTCAGTTAGTTAAAGAAGCACTTGATAAAGGATGTAAAAGGATTATCGTGGGTATTGGGGGAAGTGCAACTAATGATGCCGGCGTGGGTTTGGCAGAAGCTTTGGGTATTCGATTTCTTGACAGGAACGGGCGGCCTGTTGGTTACGGAGGAGGAAAATTATCAGAAATTAGCCGGATTGAAACGCAGGAATTCGATAGAAGATTGAAAAAGTGTGAGATTTATATTGCCTGTGATGTAACGAATACACTGACCGGCCCACAGGGAGCTTCAATGGTATATGCCTCTCAAAAAGGGGCTGGCAGGGAAATGGTAAAACAACTTGATGCAAACCTGGCATATTTTGCCGGGCTTGTTAAGAGTCAGCTAAACAGGGAGATCGACATCATTCCCGGAGCCGGTGCTGCAGGAGGCCTGGGTGCAGGATTTCTGGCTTTCACACCCGCCGTGCTTCAACCGGGTTTTGAAATTGTCCGCCATGAAACCCGGCTGGATGAACATATCCATTGGGCCGATATCGTTATTACCGGGGAAGGTAAAATCGATTTCCAGACACAATTCGGCAAAACACCTATGGGTGTTGCCGGAGCAGCCAAAAAATCGGGCAAACCCGTTATCGCTATTGCAGGTACGCTTGGTGAAGGGTACCAGGAATTGTATACGCTTGGTTTCGATGCTATTTTTTCAATCATTGATAAACCCATGACTTTAAATGAAGCCCTGATATTATCTCCTGAACTTATCGAAAGGTTTTCTAATTCGTTAATACGTCTGCTTACTATATAGTTTAAAAAACCGGATTATTTTACATGTCGGAAATAAATTAATACTTCAACAAAAAGTATTAAAACTGAAATTTCTCTCATTTCGGAAATAAACGAGAAGAGCAGGTTATACCAATCTGATGATGAATGTTAGGTAAAACAGGTGATCTAAATCAATTGTTAATAATTCATTGATATTCTTGCAATTATTAACTTATATTTAGTTAAACCAATTAAATTTAAAAGGATGAGGAAACTACATTGCAAAGCCATCATCACACTGGCTTTTTTTATTGTATCTTTATCCGTAACTGGCCAGCAATTAAGAAATCTGGAAGGTTATGTAACCGATAAAGATGGAAAGCCTGTTTCAGGCGTTTCTGTGAATCCTAAAGGTATGGATCAGACTGTTCTGACTGATGAGAAAGGTTACTTTTTGTTACAATCGGTACACGATTCCATTCTGACATTGGTCTTTTCACATCCTGATATGGAAGCAGCCAGTGCTTCGATCGGGTTGTACGATAGAATTGATGTCAGCATGAGTCCGTTAGGGTCTCAGGAACTCTCTGAAATTTCTCTGGAGGAGTTATTGAATATGAAGGTAACAACGGTCTCAAAATCGGAGGAGAAGCTATCCGATGCTCCCGGAGTAATTTCGGTGCTTACCAAAGATGAAATTGACAGGTTTGGAGGTACAACCCTTAAAGATCTGCTTGAAAGAATGCCCGGGCTTATAGGTTCAACAGTTTATATGACTGACAGATCGATTATTGCACCAAGGGGTGATCAGGTACTGGCCTCGTCGAGTCATGTATTATTGCTGATCAATGGCAGACCTGTGCGTGAAGCATTGGAGGGAGGAATTAAATGTGAAATGTATGAGGCATTTCCACTAAACATTATCGAAAGGATTGAAGTTATCAGGGGACCCGGATCTGTACTTTATGGTTCAAATGCTTATTCTGCCGTAATAAATGTTATAACCGAACAATCCGTGGAAAATAATCTGGATATAACTGCAGAAGCGGGAATCGAAGGCGGATACGGAGGTCTTTTAAAAACCAGTTTGAATTTGGGTGAAATGAAAATAAATGCAGCAGCAAGATATTTTCTGAAGCAGGATTGGAAAACTGACTGGCAATTCAGTACTCCTCCTATCGGTGACAGTACTGTTGGAATATCCATTCCCAATGTAAGTACCGGAGCTTTTTTAGATATCAACTTTAAGAATTTTCGTTTGATGGGATCCTATACCGAGTGGGAACATTACTATTTTGTTACTGATTATGCATTCCTATTTCCAGCCTATGGTACTTCCAATTGGAAAAAAGAGTTTGTGGATTTGGGTTATAATATTCACGCTGCTGAAAACTGGAATATGGACTTCAATGTTACCTATACACGTTCGATGTTTAAAACACAAAACTGGCCGAATACAAACAGGGATTCATATGAAGCAGTTGGCGAATGGACTAATTTTTATAATCCAACCGATAATTTGGGGATAGTATTCGGAGGTTTGTTTAATTACTTTGATGGGGAAGAGTGGGGACCCGATCCGATGTCACCGACGGAAACTTATTTTTATAGCGATACTAATCGCTATAGTGCCGGTGCTTATGCCCAAATAAATTACAGACTATTTTCAAGTTTAAATTTAATCGGAGGTCTTCAGGCAAATAAAGTTCAAGATATTGATTTAAATGTTGTTCCACGTGCCGGATTCATATGGTATCCGGTTTCTAAGATCAATGTGAAAGCATTTTACAGTCAGGCTTTCAGGGCTCCTAGTATTAATGAGTTTAGCATTGATTTTTCTGCTATGCAGGGTAATCCCGATCTAATTCCAGAAAAAGTTAGTACTGTTGATGTGGGTATTGGTTACCAGGGCGAACAAATGAATCTGGGAATAAGTTTCTTTTACAGCCAGATGGAGAATATCATATTTCAGAACCGGGATACTACGGAAGTTCCGGTGCCAATGTACTGGAACGGAGGCGAAGTTGAATTTATGGGTGTTGAATTTGAAGGCAAATACTATATTAATAAACAATTGTATTTTACAGGCTCTATGCTGTATCAGACAAATGAAGATAAAGATGGGAATAAAAATGTGACCCCAATTTCTAATCTGGGATTTAAGGCAGGTTTAAGTTATAAATCCGATATGGGTATCACTGCCAGTGTTTTCAATATCTACCAGGGTGAATTAGACGATAAGTACGATTCGGAATTGAATGTTTCACCGGGCGCATATAATCTGCTTAATCTATACGTGAATTTTGAGCTGGTTAAATTGTTTAAATTAAACATGAAACAGGGAATTTCTTTATTCGTTCAGGCTGATAATTTGTTGAACAAAGAAATATGGCTTCCAACATGGGGTCTTTTGCCAGGTTCTTCAATACCGGTAAATCCGGGGAGAACAGTTTATATAGGCTTAAAAGCCGGTTTTTAAAATTTCAGTAATGATTAGTTAAAAGATAGTATAATACTTTTATTTGATTTAATTTATCGAGAGGGATATTGCAACATATGTGATATCCCTTTCTTTATTTTGCGATCAGAAATTAAAGCATTCTCAAGCTAATTCCCGAGGGGTATTCTTTCGAACGGTATATCATTATTCCAGCTTTTTGAAAGTCGTCTTTCCTGGCTTTATAAATATTCATAAACTGTTGCGGATTACGATCAAACAAAGGAAACCAGCTGCTCTGTATTTGTACCATGATCCGGTGACCGGGTAAATAAGCATGACTTATATCGTTCAGATTGATGATTATTTTTTCAATTTTTCCAGGTACAACGGGTTCAGGATGCGAATAATTGCCATGGTATTTTACTCTCATTATCTCCGCCCTGACCAGCTGCTGGTAACCGGCAATTTCAGTATGTGCTTCATAATAGTAATCTGTATTATCGGTATCAGGATAAACATCAATAAGTTTCACGATAAGATCATAATCGGTAGATGTCGAAGAAACATACAACGTAGCAGTAACAGGTCCTGTAAATACCATTGTGTCTGCAAGAATTTCCGATTCATAAGTCAGTACATCGGGACGGGCAGAAGCAAAACGCTGATC
>CAYUAV010000205.1:0-6809 GCA_964442665.1 uncultured Bacteroidales bacterium | reverse complement strand
CAATTTCAAGGTTGGTATTTAAACGTCCCTGAATAATCTTTATAGTATTGAGCAGTTTGCCCAATCCTTCGAGGGCAAAATATTCGCACTGTACAGGTATCATTACCGAATCGGCTGCTGTGAGTGCATTAACAGTTATGAGTCCGAGTGACGGAGAACAGTCGATAAGAAGATAATCATAGTCATTTTTAACAGAACCAATCACATTTTTTAACATGTGCTCACGCTGTTCCATATTGAGCATTTCTATCTCGGCGCCCACCAGATCGATGTGCGAAGGTATAATATCCATTCCGTCAATCTCCGATTTTGTAATGGCTTCCCTGGCGTCGAGGCCTTCGATAAGACATTCGTAAATACTTTTTTCAACGTTCCTGACATCGAGGCCAATTCCGGATGTGGCATTGGCCTGAGGATCGGCATCGATAATAAGCACTTTTTTTTCAAGAACGGCCAGGCTTGCAGCCAGATTTATTGTTGTGGTTGTTTTACCTACTCCACCTTTTTGATTCGCTAAAGCAATCACTTTTCCCATTTAGACGAGCTTTTTTTTGTTTGGTTTATTGTTACAAGTATAGAATAATTTTTTGTAATGATGTGCCAAAAATACTACTTAATAATCCGTTCGGATTTTTGATGATTTTTCTTTTGTAAACATTTTATTTCCACGTTATGAACAAGTTATTAACACCAAAATTAAATATCAGGAGGTCAGTGTATTATTCGAAATTTTAAGGAAAGGAAGGATTATAAATAACGGGTTGAACAATAATTTTATAAAATCTTTGAGCGACTTCACCCGGAAATTTGAAGTTGATATAAAATAAATCAGAATTATACAGAACCCATAATTCTGATTTCATACATCCACGGCCAGTACTTTCCGGTTATATAGAAAGTATGAGTTTCCGGATTGTAGGCAATACCATTAAGCACGTGATCGTAATCGCGGGGTATATCACGCGGAAAAAGTGATTCGAGTTCCAGACGTGCAAGTACCTTACCGGTTTTAGCATCGATTTTTACAATAAAGGGATCACCGTATACATTAGCCCATATGGCACCGTCGACATATTCAAGTTCGTTTAAATTGATAACCAGTCCCCTGTTATTACATACATCCAATTGCCCGACCTGGTTAAAGTACTCCGGATCATAAAAATATAACAAAGAGGATCCGTCACTTACAATAAGGTTTTCACCATCAGTGGTAAGACCCCAGCCTTCCATGGTCTGGAGGTCGAATTCACGGATCAGTTCAAAAGTGCCTATATCGTATACAAATCCAACCTTCTGCCGGTAGGTGAGCTGGTAAATTTTATTGTTAAAAACAGTAATTCCTTCTCCGAAGAATTTCTTTTCCATATTGCGGGTAAGTATGGCAGAACCATCGTCAGGATCAATCTTTTTCAGCGTTGAATGTTCCTGCCGACCGGTGCCCTGGTAAAGCCATCCGTTATAGTAAACCAGTCCTTGAGTAAAGTCTTCCTGGCTATGTGGAATTTTTCGAATAAGCTGATACGAGAGTGTTTTTGGTTCCAGGTCTGACAGAACCGTGATCTCTGCTGTAATCGTTTGCGTAAGACTGTCATGGTAGTAAACAACCATACGAAAAGTTTGTCTTCCGACTTTCGAAAAGATATTACTGACATCGAATCTGAGTGTCGATCTTTTTTCAGTGTGAACAGGACTTCCTTCAAGAAAAACCTTAATCGAATCCGGAGTTATTTCATCCAGCGCATCAATTGTAAAGAGCACTGAATCGTTTGCCGAATATACTGCATCGGTTTCGGGCGTGGTAATTGAGAATTCCTTTTGGTTTTTAAGTTCTGTATTCTTGCTAATTGTATGTTTTTTAAAGCCCGAATTGCAAGAAGTTATTAAAGAAAAGATGCAGTAAATAATACTTATCTGTTTAAAAACAGGCAGAAGAAGGGTGGACAGGTTCATTATTTGAAGAATTTTTTCAATCGGCTGCCTACAGAAAAATTTGTTTTTCCCGTAAGGTTTGTAAGCTCATTATATTCCGAATCAATGGAATCAGGATTGATCATCTGCCATATTTCGCTCCAGCCGGGAAATCCGCCTACATTTCGATCATCGATGAAAAGATCGACATCAATTTTGCGACTGATCATCTCAGGATTAAATTCTTCTTCCGGATAGCTGCGGTTAACTGCATAAAATTCAATTCCTTTTTTGCGGCAGTAGTCAACTGCTTCATCGAGTTCCTTACCATGCCTGAATGTCCAAAGAATGAGTTGATGGCCCAGTTTCTGTATCTGTTTCAGTGTTTCGAAGGCAAATAATTTCTCTTCCCCTATTTGTGGATATCTGTGTTCTACAATGGTTCCATCAAAATCGACAGCAATTTTCATATACTATTATCATGAAAGTTTCCGCAAAAGTAAGAATTATTTGATTATCGAGTAATTGCTTTTATCGTGCTCGTTATATATGAAAATAAATCCTTCTTCGATTTCAGATAATCTTAATTTTTACCATATTGTATTTATTAGCCGATTTTGACCTTCAGGCTTACTATTTTTACGGAAAACGAAAACTGCATACGCCATTATTTTATTCTATTTTTTTATACCTTTAAGTAATAATTAACTGAATTACATGAAAAATCTCAAGTATTTTTTCCCTAATGCACTTACCATATTAAACCTGCTCCTGGGTTGTATTGCCATTATCATTGCCTTCAGGGGGCAAAATGAATATCATGCTGCCTGGTTCATTTTAATGGCAGCGGTTATGGATTTCCTTGACGGATTGGTTGCTAAAGTCCTTAACGCTAAATCGGAATTTGGTGTTCAGCTTGATTCCCTCGCCGATGTTGTAAGCTTTGGAGTTGCACCATCGATCATGATTTTTAACTGGCTTAATATGATCCTTACAAAATTATCGGAACAAAGTACCTATGAATGGGTATCGGCAAATTTCATTCAGAACCTTATCCTGCTTTGTTCTTTGCTCTTTGTAGTTGGAGCTGCTATAAGACTTGCGCGGTTTAATATTTCCACACCTGAAAAAAATTACTTCCAAGGATTACCTACACCTGCTGCAGCTATTGTTGTTGCATCATTCTGGTTATCGATCAATTCGGAAACCAAGTGGATCAATACATTGATCTGGAATATTTATTTTGTTTTTGCCATTTTAATTTTTCTGGTTGTTTTAATGGTTTCAAAATTTAGGATGATCAGCCTTAAATTTGACGGGTTCGGGATTAAAAATAACCTGTACCGGTATATTATTCTGATTGTCGGTATAGTACTTTTTGTTGCTATAGGGCTTGAAGGCATTTTATATACCATGTTACTTTACTTCATATTATCGCTGGTAACACAGGTTCTGAAAATAACATAAAGAATTTCGATGATACTTTTTTTCAATTCCGGACCTGTTTGTTGAACAACTGACAGGTTTTTTTGTAGTTTAAGATAATTAAAGTTTTTTCAAGATTAGTATTATTTTTCTGATGATTAGTATTTATTTGTATTGCAGATTATATATTAAAAAATTCAGCTAATTCTTCAATTTATCATGAAAATCCGTCTCTTTATAATTATAGGAATTCAGCAGTTAATTCCGTCTTATATCAGTGCACAGAATCCGGAACCGGCATCAGATGAACCTGAAGTAGGTATTGTCGAAAAATTGAATAGCTATTTACCTGACGATATCAGATTGATTTCGGAGAACGGTGATACTGTACTTACCGGACATCTGTTTGGAAAACCTATCGTATTAAATCTTGTTTACTTCCGGTGTCCGGGAATATGTACTCCGTTAATGGATGGTCTGGCAGATGTTGTTAAGAAATCAGGTCTTATTATAGGCAAAGATTATCGTATTGTGACGGTAAGTTTTAATCCGCGTGAAGGAACAAAGCTTGCCAAACAAAAGAAAGCTAATTACCTGAAAGTAACAGGTCTTGAAGAAGCTAAAGGAGGCTGGATATTTTACACATCCGACAGTGCCAATATTTCCCGTCTGACTCAAAGTGTTGGGTTCCGGTATAAACAAACAGGTACTGATTTCCTGCATACAGGAACGTTAATTTTTATTGCTTCCAATGGTAAGATCACACGCTACCTTAATGGTGTAAGGTTTTTACCATTCGAATTTAAAATGGCCGTAATCGAAACATCAAAAGGTCAGTCGGGGCCTACAATTAATAAGGTGTTGCAATATTGTTACAGTTATGATCCCGAAGGACATCAATATACACTTAATATAACAAGAGTTGCAGGTATAATCATTACATTTTTTCTGTTAGTATTATTTTTGTCATTAATTATTTGGTCAATGAGAAAAAAGCGTAACAAATAGAAAATAACTCACACGCAGATATGGCAAAAAACACACCTCAGAAAGATCCAAGCTATTTAGAATATAAAGGACGTTACAAGGGTATTTTTGCGTGGATTTTTTCCACCGATCATAAAAGAATTGCTCTTTTATACCTGTACTCTATCACTACATTTTTTATTGTTGGTGCATTACTGGGATTATCGATGAAGCTGGAGCTTATTGCTCCTGGCAGGACAATAATGGCAGCCAAGACATACAATGGTGTATTTACTCTTCATGGTATAACCATGATATTCCTGATTGTAATACCCGGAATGCCCGCTGTTTTTGGAAATTTTCTTCTTCCGATTATGATAGGGGCTAAGGATGTTGCTTTTCCACGCATTAATTTATTGTCGTGGTGGATATATATATTTGGAGCTATCGTGGCCCTTTCTTCCCAGTTTTTAGGTAATGGGCCCCCCGATACGGGATGGACATTTTACGCTCCCTATAGTTTCAAAACTACCACCAATATGCTTCCGGCGGTTTTAGGGGCATTTATTTTAGGGTTTTCTTCTATTCTTACAGGATTGAATTTCATTGTTACGATTCACCGCATGCGTGCTCCGGGGATGTCATGGTTAAAGATGCCGCTTTTCCCCTGGGCCATTTATGGTACTGCATGGATACAATTACTTGCAACTCCCATTGTGGGTATAACCTTACTTATGATTGTGGCCGAGCGTACCTTACACATCGGATTTTTTGATCCGACTCTTGGTGGTGATCCCGTATTATACCAGCACTTGTTCTGGATTTATTCGCACCCTGCGGTATATATTATGATCTTGCCAGCCATGGGAGTAATTTCTGAAATACTGCCCACATTTTCACGAAAACCTATTTTTGGTTATAAAGCCATCGTTGCTTCAACCTTACTGATTGCGTTTATCGGATATTTCGTATGGGGACATCATATGTTTGTTGCCGGAATGAGCGGAACAGCTCAGTTTGCATTTTCGTTCCTGACATTTTTAGTGGCTATTCCGAGTGCCATAAAAGTATTCAACTGGCTTGCCACAATATATAAAGGCTCCATTCTTCTTAAAACGCCATTTTACTGGGCTGCCTCATTCCTCTTTGTTTTTATGATTGGAGGATTGTCGGGCCTGGTGCTGGGTTCATTGGCCACTAATGTTCATGTGCACGACACAGCTTTTGTTGTGGCCCATTTTCATTTTATTGTGTTTGGGGGTGTGGGATTTGCTTTTTTTGCTGCCATGCACTATTGGTTTCCCAAGATATATGGTCGTATGTATGATGAAGGCTGGGCAAATACAGGTTTGGTAATATTCTTTGCCGGTTTCTTGACCCTATATTTTCCGATGTTTATTCTCGGCATGGAAGGAATGCCCCGAAGGTATTTTGATTATGTAGAAGAATTCAGGCCATGGAATGTCGTATCTTCTCTGGGAGCTATTCTTATGATTTTCGGATTAATTGTCATTATCATCAACCTGGTACGTTCAGCACGTTATGGGCGGCCTGCAACAAAAAATCCCTGGGGCGGACCAACACTGGAATGGACTGTCGATAGTCCTCCAATTGTCGAAAATTATAAGGTCATTCCCGTTGTTACAAAAGATCCCTATGATTTTACTAATGTTAAACCTGGTTAATAACTGATATGGCTTCATCAGAAGTTCATCGTGACGATATTGGGTCGAAAATCGGGATGTGGCTTTTCATTTTTACGGAGTTGCTTCTCTTTGGCGGATTGTTTATCGTTTATTCCGTTTACCGTTTTAAAAATCCGGTGGCATTTCATCTTGCCGGCGAAGAACTCGATACGGTAATCGGTACCACAAATACAGTTGTGTTACTCATTAGCAGTATGACAATTGCCATGTCAATTACAGCCGTTCAGCTTAATCAGAGACGCAGAGCCGTCCTGCTGATATCAACAACAATACTTCTGGCATTCATATTTCTGATAAATAAATTCTTTGAATGGAGCGGAAAATTCGGACATGGTATTTATCCCGGATCTGAAAAACTTGCCGAACTTGGGACAGGAGAAGTACTGTTTTTCGGGCTCTATTTTGCAATGACAGGATTGCATGCCCTGCATATTATCATTGGATTAATTATACTTACGGTAATGCTGTCGAAGGTCATGAAAAAGACCATTAATTCAGGATATTATGTCCAGCTTGAAAACGGTGGTTTATACTGGCATCTTGTCGATATGATCTGGATCTTCCTGTTTCCTCTGTTTTATCTGATTACCTGAAAAGTAGAAAAACTATGAACGCAGAATCAATAACACATATAGTAAAATACAAAACTTATTTTTTTGTATTGCTCTCCTTGGTATTTATGACATTTCTATCGGTTACCTTAACATCCATCGAACTTGGAAGGCTGGCTATTATCAGCGCTCTTTTGCTGGCAACGATGAAATCGTCACTAGTGCTCTGGTTTTTTATGCATCTGAAGTATGA
>CAYUAV010000204.1:0-6812 GCA_964442665.1 uncultured Bacteroidales bacterium | reverse complement strand
ATTGTAAATTCCACAGGATATTTTCCTTCATTCTGTTCAATGTACTGATTAACACCTTTGGCAAAAGATTCTACAGCAAATACAATAGCAGGATCGGATTCCGAAAGTATTTTCTTAGATTTATTGCTGAATTCCAGCGATCGTAAAAAAATATCCGTTTCAACAAAGTCTTCTCCAAAAATCTCCGATAATCTTCCCAGGGTTACCCGACGCAGTAAATCCATTTGCCACATTCGTTCCTGTGCCATAATATATCCTGTGGCCATATACAGATCAGCATCATTTTTAGCATAGATATGAGGTATTGCATATGCATCGCGATAAACGGTAACCGACTGCACCAGACCCGGCAGATATACCCGCTGGTTATAATCCGGAACTCCTCTAAGCTTGAGTATCTTAATATAAACAAATGCAATCGCAACCAGAACAATAATGACAGCAAGCAGAACGAGTAATATTTTTTTTAAGGCTTTCATATATGTTGAATTAATGGTTTTGTGCACAATTATTTGTCAGAGCCGGAAACGGGGAATCTAAGGCTCATAATTTTCGGAAAAATCAAATATATTATTATCCGGATTTTTATCCGGAATTTCCGGACTTCCCAGTTTAATACTTTCCAGTTCGTCTACAATCAGAAAATTCAGGGTTAACTTATCTTTATCCAGCCAAACGTCGGGATTAAAGTTAAACTGTTCCTTTTCACCATTTAAAAACTGAAGCTCAACCAAAACAGGCACAGGAAGCAGACCTTTCTTAATAACCTCTATTTTTATTTTATTCCCGGTCTGTGTTACATTTCCCATGGCCAAATCGGGGTAACCTGATCCGAAAAACCACAGATCAACAAACCATTCAATATTGCGTTCAGCGGTATTTTTTATCACAGCAAAGAAGTCGTAAGGAGTAGGATGTTTGTATTGCCAGATCGCTGCAAAATTCCTGATGGCAAGCCGGAAAGTATCGCGACCAATATAATTTTCGAGCATATCAAATGCAACCGCCGACCGGATATAGCTATAGTTCTCATAAGCTGCACCTCTCGTTTGATATGACGAAACTGATAAGGGAATATCATCATACGTACCTGCAAGAATATTGTATCTCCTGATAATATGCTCCATAGTATAATACTCCGATCCCAGAGCCTTTTCTGTTTCAAGGGGCAAATAGGTTGTCAGGCCCTCATCCATCCATGAATATTTATGTTCATTTATACCGAGCAGGAAAGGAAAATAAGCATGAGCTACCTCATGCATAGTTAAAAATACAGTTGCATCCAGAAAAAAGCGGCTCCCGTCATTCACTATCATTGGATATTCCATACCGCCTTCGCCTTTAAATACTGTAACTGCCGAATACGGATAAGGAATACCATAACTGTTTTCGCTCAGGTCACTGACAACTTTTTGTCCGATATCTGCAACCTCATCGAAATAAGTAGTTCCATCGGGGTATGCAGCTGAAACCAGCACATTGTAATCTCCGGGTTCTGATTGGATCCTGGCTGTGACAGCATCCCAGAGATAGTGATCGGATACGGCAAATGCAAAATCAGGAATCTGTTCGGCTTTATACCGGAAAGTTTTAGATCCCTTCCCTGAATACCAGCTTTTTTTCGCCAGTTCATCAGGCGTAATAATATGTACCACTTCTTCCGAAACACTCGCTTTCTGCAAACGGTCCCATGCGCTTTCCGATAAAATTTACTTTGCATTGATCCATGAACCGGTGGCCCAAACCATAAACCCACGCGGTACTGTTATCGATACATAGTAGTCATTGAAATCGTTATAAAACTCCTGGGTGCCTGTATACTGAGCTTCGTCCCAGCCATCGATGTCATCGTAAACAGCAATCTGCGGGTACCACAAACTAATAAAATAAGTGCCTTCATCGTATTTTCCGAAGCGTTTTACCGGCTGACCGGGCATCGGGAATTCCCAGCTGATATGTATCTGGCAAGATTTCCCTGATGCCAACGCATGATTGAGAAAAATTGAAAATATTGTCCCTTCAGTTCGGGTACGACTGCCAAGTTTTGGATAAAAATCTTCATTATTTACAGTAAGTGCCTTGATGATCACTCCGTTATGAATTACTTCAGGATTAACCTCTTCATCACGAATTCCTCCTTTCCTGTACATATTCTGATATAACCTCATTACGATTTTATTCAGTGTATCGGGACTTTCATTAAAATAGGTTATATCCGCCTCTCCTGTGAGTATTCCGGAACCCGGATCGAACATGACATTCATATCGTATGAAGCATGATTTCCGAAATAATATTCACCGGGGACACCGGTAAGCGTCCGCGTACCCTCTTTAACTGCCTGTAAAATCTCCCAGGGAATATAAAGTTGAGCCCCGATCGGAAGCACAACATAAAGACTTAATAATAACAAAAACGTTCGTTGTTTCATAGCAGTTTAATTGAAAGAAAATGTCAGTAAAACAGGCTGGTGATCAGAATTTTTGAACCCCAGATCTATAACCTGCAGCGTATGTGATACGATATTTGGTGATGCTATATAAAAATCAATTACCGTGGTTGGGGTAACCTTTGGATCGTAAGGTGCTGTTATCCGGCGATTGGTCGGATATTCATCGGAATAGAGCTGCTGCCACCCTGTCAGAAAATCCTCCGGGAGATAGGAAACATTTACCGTATCGAAAACATTTGTATACTGTGCTTTTAAACCGGCAGGACTCTGATTCCAGTCGCCTCCGATAAGCACATAATTGCCCTTCTCATATTCAGCAAGAACATACCCGGCCAGTTCCTTCAGCTGACCTGCCCGAAGGGAGCCATCATCATAAGCCGAATTATGTGTATTGATCAGAACAAACTCTCGCCCGTTTTGCAGTGGATACCTGTTCACCATGAAACACCGTTTCAGCATAAAAATACTAGTGGGCCATGCGTAGTTACCATGGAATGAGTAACGGGTAACCGACTGTGGGTTGAATACACTGTACGTAACTATCCCCGATTTAACCTTACCCAAAGGCGATAACGGGGGCACGGGCACAAAATCTACTCTATAATTAATCCCGATGTTGCCGTTCCTTCCTGAAAGAACAGAATCGAAAATATAGTATTCATTGATGCGATAACTGCGTTTCGATCTTATATCAACTTCCTGGAGCATCATAAAATCAATCGTATCGTTTTGATTCATGAATGACAATATGGAATTCAGATTTTGAAGTACATTTTTATATGAGTCGCGGACCTTTTTACCCCCATCGTAAAAAAAATCCATCTTTGAACCAAGACCTGCATAACCGATATTCCAGATCATAGCCGAATAAATCAAACTGTCATTAAGAGGAGCGACTTGTTCCGGAGCCTGAAGAACTAACGAATCGGCAGGTTTATACTCAAAAATAGTAGCGTACAGTAAAAAAAGTCCGAACAGAACAAGGATGATACTGATTATCAATAAAGACCTGAAAAGTACTTTTTTCATCCGATTGAATTTAGATTCCGGTAGTCGGAACAATGCTGCTTTTATAAAAATAAGGCATTGTTTCCAAATTTATTATAAATTTCCCAGTTGAAACCATTAATCGCAGTTATGAAAATAAAAATCCTGACCCTTTCTATACCGGTTATCCTTGCATTTTTCCCACATTCCTATGCTGAATATCTTCCATCCCTGATTACAAGTTCTTCATCGGATATCCTGACCTCTGACACGTTAAAAACTGACAGTGCCGATACCTTGTCCCGGAAAAAGGAGAAAATTAAAACGGGATGGTCATGGGGAGCTGTTCCTGCTATTGCCTTCGACAGCGATATAGGATTTAAGTACGGAGCTGTTCTGGAACTCTGGAACTATGGCGATGGTTCGCAATATCCGTTATACGATCATTACTATTACTTTGAATATTCGAATACCACAAAAGGAAGCCAGATCTTTGAATTCGATTTCGACTCGCGGGTATTAATACCTAAAGTCAGGACCATTTTCGAAGCCAGCTATCTTACCGAACGGGCACTTGATTTCTATGGATATAACGGATATTACCAGTCGTACTACAACCCGAAATTTGAGGATGATACGGAACCTGACAGCATTTACAAATCGAGACAATATTACAGGCAGGAGCGGAAATTGCTCCGTCTTCGATCCGATTTCCAGGGACGTTTCCTGACTGATAAAGCAAAATGGCTGGCCGGAGTAACATTCTACGATATAAAAGTAGATACTATCGATATTAATCGCCTTAACAGAGGTTTGAAAGAATCAGAGAAACTTCCGTACGTCGGAGGCGGATTATACGGGCAGTATGCCTACCAGTGGAATATTATCCCGGAAGATGAGATCCACGGAGGAATTACAACACTTCTGAAGGCCGGACTCATGTTCGATACCCGAGATAATGAAGCTAATCCGATGAAGGGAATCTGGACCGAAGCTATTTTCTTCCTGGCACCCGGATTTCTCTCAAGCGAAGACAAGGGATTTGCAAAAATATCGCTTACACACCGTCAATATTTTACATTGGTTCCGGGCAGGTTATCTTTTGTGTACCGTCTGGCATACCAGGGAAAGCTCTGGGGGACTATGCCTACCTACATGCTGCCGCTGGTATTGAACGGCGGACTGGCCAAAGACCGCGATGGTCTGGGAGGTGCCAAAACCGTGAGGGGTATACTCAGAAACCGTGTTGTGGGTGAAGATTTTCTTTACGGGAATTTTGAATTTCGCTGGAAATTTCTGAAAACCGTAGTATTCAAGCAAAACCTGTACCTCGCACTTAATACCTTCGTCGATTTCGGTATGATTACCGGTTACTATAATATCCATATTAACGACGTGCCCGATGAATACCTCTATTTTTTTCCGGGCGATAAGGAAAGACCTCATATCAGTTACGGAGCTGGGTTCCACTTTGCTCTTAACGAAAATTTTGTGATTGCCATCAATAACGGGTATGCTGTTAATAAAAACGACGGGGATTCCGGTTTGTATATCGGATTAAAGTGGTTATTCTAACGATTATATCTGCGAATGAAAACAACCTTCAGGAAAGACTGGCAATACTATAAATTTTGTTTCTATGGATTCCTGAAAAACCAGCGGTTCTTTGAACCCTTCCTTATCCTGATATTCCTGCATGACAAGGGATTGAATTTCACCCAGATCGGTACCCTGTATTCGATCCGGTTCCTCCTTCAGACTATTTTTGAGATCCCCAGCGGTGTTGCTGCCGACGCCCTGGGCCGGAGAGGTACCATGCTGGTTGCTTATGCCTTTTATATGGTTTCATTTGCGGCTTACTATCTTGCCCCGACTTTTACCTGGCTGATCATACCATCTGTTTTCTTTGCACTTGGCGATGCCTTCCGCACGGGTACACACAAAGCCATGATCTTCGAATACCTGAAACGGAACGGGTGGCAGGACCAGAAAGTGGCATATTACGGCCATACACGTTCGTGGTCGCAGACCGGTTCAGCTGTTTCGTCGCTGCTTGCAGCGCTCGTGGTACTTCTGAACAAAAGCTATAACTCCGTATTCCTGTTCTCGCTTTTCCCCTATACACTCGGATTCATTTTGCTGGCTACCTACCCTGCATACCTGGAAGGTACGGGCAGCTCCAGGAATATGAAACGTTCGTTGCGTGCAGATTTTGTATATGTAATAGGTGAATCGGTCCGGTCGTTGAAAAAATTCTCCAACCTGCGCCTGGCTTTCAATGTGGCCTCGCATAGCGGTTATTACGATGCTGCCAAAGATTACCTTCAGGTTATCGTCAGCTCGGCAGCCATGAGCATTCCGCTGGTACTATCGATAAACAGATCTGTCAGCGAAAAAGAGATCATTCTCATCGGGCTGGTATATTTTGTACTCTATTTTATTACCGCTGCTGCCTCGCGATACACGGGTAACATTAATTCCTATTTCAAATCGACCTTTCGCTACCTGAATTTCCTGCTGCTGGCAGGTTTGCTGGCCGGTATGGGAGCAGGACTGTTCTACCGGTACCATATATTTATTCCGGCCATCATTTTGTTCATAAGCATACTGGCCATTGAAAACATGAGGCGGCCGGCAGGGGTGGCAGTTATAGCCGATCAATTCGATGAAGGCATACTGGCCTCAATTCTTTCGGCCGAATCACAGCTGGGTTCACTGATCGGGGCGGGATTAAGCTTCATTATAGGATTTATAGCCGATCGCCTAAACCCGGGTTATGCTCTCAGTATTGCTTCATTACTGATCATTTTGCTTTTCCCTGTGCTCAGGATCAGGGAAAAAATTAGATAATAAGTTAAAAATAATTATCAGAAGTTAATCTGATAATTTTTTGTGAATTTCTCGCAGATTATCGCAAATACTCCCGCTGATTCTCGCAGATATCGGACATTTAATCCTTTAATTATCTGTGTGAATCGGCGAATTCATCAGCGTACTGTCTGCACGAGAAAACCCGCCTGATCCACTCTTCGACTTTGCTCAGAGTGACGGTCAGGCTGGGCCGGAGTCAAAGCCTTCTTCTTTGCTAAACCGACATTGAAAAAATATTTTAAGGAAGGAATGACACAGTTCATTGAATAGACCCTCGCTGCCAAAGAGAAGGGACATACTTCCACAGCGCAGAAGGATAATTCCTTAGGGAAGTAAGACAATTCCCTATGGAATCATGTTGCTACCAAAAAGCAGGGACATACTTCCACAGCGCAGAAGGATGATTCCTTTTGGAAGAAAGGCAATTCTCTTTGGAATCAAGTTGCTGCGTTAAAGCAGAGACATAATTCCACAAGGAATCATGTCGCTGCCTCAATGAAGAAA
>CAYUAV010000203.1:0-6831 GCA_964442665.1 uncultured Bacteroidales bacterium | reverse complement strand
TCGATTTGTTATACTGAATTTTGACTGGGAAAAGACCTGCACTATATTCGAAGCTCCCGTTTCATCAGCTACATCGATCAATTCCTGATCGTAAACCGGGGTATATTTTATATGGGTATTGTAGTGCATATTATCCACTACAAACCCGGTCCGGATAACATGTTTCGCACTAAATTTCCGGTTGAGGACACTGGTCAATGTATACTTGTAATTGTACATGTTCATATACTCATTTTCATAGCGTATCAGATCGTACCCGAGTATTCCTCCTTCATATTTCATATAGTCGCCGGTTACTGCAAGAGATGTACTTATATAAGCATTTTTATGTAAAATATAGCGATGGTTTACCCCTAAACCTCCTATTCGCTGTATGAGGGTACCATCCATCCGGTCGTCAGCCATCTCCCATAATGAGGAGTCCTGCTCCGCTTTAAAATCATCCGAATCGTCAGAAGCCAGTCCCCAGACTGAAAACACCCCTGTTCTTTTTGTAGGTACATTAAATTTGAAACACAGATCCTGGTACACAGGGATAAAATCCTTGATTTCCTCGGGAAATACCGATCTGACCAAACCTAAGGTCGAATACCGGTAATTAAACAGATACGAAGCCCTGGTATTTTTACCCAACGGACCTTCCGAAGAAATATCAAGACCTATGGTGCCTATTTGAATTGCATGCTCATGTATTTCATTATTACCCGACCGTAATTTAATATCGAATACACCTGATACGGCATTTCCATATTCTGCAGGAAAAGCCCCGGTGAAAAAATCAGAATTACCGACAACCAATGCACTGAGTGCCGATACCCCTCCTCCTCCGAATGTGGTTAAATTGGCAAAATGGTTAGGATTCGGGATTTCAATACCTTCCAGTCTCCACAACAGCCCTTTAGGCGAATTTCCCCGGATAATAATAGTATTATCCCGGGTATAATCGGTTGTAACACCGGCAAAAGAAGCAGCTAATCTGCCGGGATCGTCCCAACCGCCGGCATAACGCCGTGCTTCTTCAACCGAAAAAGTACGGGCACTTGCTGTTGCCATATTATTCAGCGGCTTATCTTTTTTTGTGTATGCTTTCACCACCACGTCATCCAACTCGGAAATTTCTTCTTTTATTTTTATGGTCAGCACTATTTCCTTTCCTGTGGAAATCATTAATTCAGGAATTATCTGAGTCTCATAACCCATATAGGATACCTTTATATCATGCCTTCCTACAGGTACTTTCTCAATACGGAAATTACCTTCTTCATCCGAGATGGCTCCCACTAACGGATCAGTTGTAATTATGGCAATTGTTGCATAAGCCAGAGGGGTTTGCGATTCAACATCGATGACCTGTCCGCGGATCACTTGAGTTAATTCCTGGGCCTTCACAGAAAAGGATATTACACTTAATAAAGCAATTCCCTGTATAATTTTTACTATTCTCATTACACTTTGCATTAAAAGTTTGTGAGTAAAGACCATAACAAACCGCAACAGTTGCACAAGACGACCCGTTCAGGAAATCAGCCCATATAAGAGTTTTATGTGAGGTTGATTCACATGTGAAACTGAAAGGATTCCCCGCTGGCTCTTTTTAAGACCGGTCAGTAAGAAACCTTTCGGTTAATTATATCGGTTAAGACTGTTCCTGAATACGATCCGGATATAAACCAGAGGATATTTTATTTTCATATGATTAAGACTCCATCTTTGGATGTTTCTGCAGGATAAAAAAGAGAATATTATTTGGTGCGGGCACTGCATCTATATTGCCGGTGCATGTCGCGATAAGAACACCTAATGAATGATAACCAAACAGCAAGCCTGATTATTTTATTTCAATTTGCGGTAAATCAAATGAATTTGTAACTTGCCTTGCATACAGCCTTAAAACCAAACGTTTAAATAAATTCAAAACGGGTACAATTAATTCGATCTGGCAGTTACGGTGTTGAATGCGAAAGCATTAAATGCACCGGTATTTACTACAAATAACGATTAATATGGAACCGATAAACACATTCACATGAGACAGGAAGAATACAATTTGGACAAGAGTAGTTATGAATTGTTCATAGGCATAAAGCATGGCCGTCAGAGCTTGGTCAATCAAAAAGCGATTGCTGTCATTCGCTATATGGCAGCCATTATAATTAGTATGCTCTTTCATTTTGTCAGAGGGGCGGAAGTGGGTTACGTAACTCTCGATCATTGTGAATCCACTTCAGGATGGATGGGTCCTCACGGTTTTATACTTGATACCGAGAACATGAAGGAGGGATCGGGTTGTGTCAGCAGTTCGGGCGACGAACTCGTTTCGTTCTCTAAGACTTATAGTCCCCGGAATACCTACCTGAGCGAGGACGATGGATATCTTAAATTCTGGTTGTATATTTCCGATGTTTCACGCTATGACCACACAGGGCAGATTGAAATTACCAGCTCAGGTTCGTTTGATGTTGACGAATACAGCTGGAACATGAATAATATTTATCTGAAAGATGGCTGGAATTACCTGGTGCTACCTTTCGCAGAAGCCAGCAAAAACGGTTCACCCGATTTATCGGCCATTAATTTCTTCAGAATCTATAGCTTTTTCACCGATTCTGTCACCATTAAACTGGATTTTATCATATTCCACGATGATAAAACCATACCGCTGCCCGGCGTACAAATCGATGCCTGTGATCAGACAACAGCGTGGTATGGTCACAATACTATCTACCGCGATATAGTCAACAGAATGCAGGGATATGGCAGTCTTTTTTCTTATGGCAACGGAACCGACCGTTTTACCAAAGTTTTCAGTCCGGTTGATGCCAATGTTTCTTTCGACAAAGGATACCTGAATTTCTGGTTATTTGTATCAGATATCAATACTTTTAATGAGATCGGACAGGTTGAGATAACCAGTTCCGGGGGACCCGACGTGGATGAGTATAACTGGTTTGTTTCTTGCCTGAGCCTGAAGAATGGCTGGAACCATGTATACCTGAAACTGGCACATGCACATAAAAATGGAAATCCCGACCTCAATGCAATTAATTTTTTCCGGTTCTACAATCAAATGAACGATACGGTACTGGTCGGGATCGATGATATCAGGTTCACTGAAAATTCCCCGCCCAAACCACAAATTATCAATCCAAACACCCTGCACAACAAAGTTTTATTCGGCTACCAGGGCTGGTTTGGTGCACCAGGCGACAGCTCATTGCGTAATCAATGGGTACACTGGTTCAGAAATAATATACCTGATGCCGATAATGCCTCATTCGATAACTGGCCCGACCTGTCGGAATACGATGAAGATGAGCTTTTCGAAACAGAGCTGGAGTATTCTGGCGTCGAACCTGCAAAGCTGTATTCTGCATACCGGTATAAAACCGTCGAACGACACTTTAAATGGATGTATGATCATCAGCTGGACGGAGTATTTCTGCAGCGATTTATAGCACCCACACAATGGGAAGGTGGATTGGATTTTATTGATAAGGTAACAGAAAATGTAATGAAAAGCTCCAACAAATACGAACGCGTCTGGGCTATCGAGTTTTGCATTCAGGAGAATGAGGATTACTGGGTAGAGGTAATTAAAAATGACTGGATGCATCTCGTCGATGATCTGAATGTAACATTGGATCCTTACTATATCAAACATAAAGGAAGGCCCCTGGTAGGAATATATGGAATCGGATTTGACATGTATTCTTATGCAACACCTGAAGAAGCCCAGGAACTGATCGACTGGTTTCATTCGGAAGCGCCGGAAAAATACAGGGCAACTATAATGGTTGGCGTTCCCGAATCGTGGAGAAGCGATGCAGAATACATTGATTTCTATTCCACAGTGGACGTAATCAAACCATGGGCTGTTGGAAGATATGGTAACGAAGCAACTGCCGATAATTTTCTAAATCAGTATATTGCACCTGACAAAATCTATTGTGATGCACACCAGATAGATTATCTGCC
The DNA here is from genome assembly GCA_964442665.1 of uncultured Bacteroidales bacterium. GTDB lineage: Bacteria > Bacteroidota > Bacteroidia > Bacteroidales > UBA10428 > UBA10428. The sequence continues at coordinate 2,856 of CAYUAV010000203.1, read as the reverse complement.
TGTAATATGGCCTGGCTCTTCCCGCTTTAACCAGCTTCGTAGCGGTGAATATCTGAAGAACCGATTTCCCAGGGAAGGCGGCAATTTTTACTGGAGACAGTCTTATAATGTAAACAGGGCAGAAGTAAATATGATCTTTATTGCCATGTTCGATGAAGTGGATGAGGGTACGGCTATGTATAAAATTGAACCGCATCATGAAAATGTGCCTACGGATGGATACTGGCTTACACTCGATGCGGACGGGTATGAACTGCCCAGCGACTGGTACCTTCGCCTTGCGAGTGAAACAGGACGTACGCTCAGGAATGAAATTGTAAACGATCCCATATTACCTGAAATACCCAACCTGCTCAGTGTCGATTCTCTGAACTATATATCAAGTGTTGTTCCGGAGATTACCCTGCCTGACGAACTACACGGATGTGAAGGAAATACCCTCGAAGTTATTCCGATTGTCAGGAATACGTCATGGCTCTCATGGTCAGATGGCACAACAGATACTATTAATTATATCTATTGCGATAATTCGCGAAGTATATGGCTGACGGGGGGAAACAATTGCGGAACTTCTTCGGATACAATGGATCTGACAGTACATACGAATCCTGTTATTGATCTCGGACCGGCCGATACACTATATGGAAATGAAAGTATCACACTTACTGCACCAGGTAGTTATATTGTCTATCTATGGAATAATACAAGGGGAGACTCGATATTTATAGCTGATAATACTACACTGAATCCGGGACTCAATGAAATCAATCTGACAGTTTTCGATCATCATAACTGCTCAGGTTCCGATGTGGTATATATTTATTTGTTTGAAAATCCCGGTATTAACAATAAGTTCGATAAATACAGAAGTATAATTGTATTTCCCAATCCCTGTCAGGAACAAATACATTTGATCTTTAAAGGATATGATCGCGCAGAGAAGCATATTATTTTGTACGATGCACATGGCAGAGAAGTGCTCTCGGAAAAAACGGGAAATGAGCGCATGGTTACCTTAAAAATACATCATTTGCCGCCAGGAAGTTATTTCCTGCACATTAATACAGGCGATTATCAGGATGTTTTTTCAATGGTAAAGAATTGAAGTGCTATATTCCATAGAGACCAAATTATATCAAAAAAATCCCTGCTTTCTTGCAAGCAGGGACTCCTATTTGGTTTGTATCTAAATTCTACTCTAATATAGTCTATTTCAACATAACGGATTTATTGATCATCTTCATGTTACTGTCGACGATTTGCACCATATAAACTCCCCTGTAGTATGTATTGATTTCAACCTCTATAATTCTATTTACCGTTACATCTTCAAATATGGCTTTTCCGTTAAGGTCAAGCATTCGTATGGTATAGGGTGGCTGCAGGTTTGCATTGGAAAGATCGATCGTGAATTCCGATACTGCCGGATTTGGCATCAGACAAACCTGCTGTCCGTCCTCCGAATTTATATCGTTTGCAGCAATATTCATTACCAGCACTATTGTGGTATCGGCTTCCGAATCGTAAATGGTAGCAATATCATCATACACGGTAAAAAGATATAGAATGCTTCCAAATCGTATGCTGTCTGGAAAAAACCACTTAGATCGGAAGGTCCGTCATAATCGCCCGTAACACGGTTCAGAGCCTCTACCTGATGCGGAGCCGACCAGGAGATTTCAGATGCCTTGCCATCCAAAACAATTGCCTGAGTAATATAGGGACATTCGGCGGTAGCCACTGGTAAATAAATCTGAGCAAAATGACTTTGTGTTACCAGTGTAATTAATAAAATAATTCCCAAGTATTTTTTTTCATCTGATGAATAAGGTTAAATGATTATTAGTATAACATGAAATCATTCCCTTTATACTCAGCCAATGGCATAATGTTACAGTATACTTTTAACTACGGTTTAAGAGGCCATTGATAAATTGTAAATTACACTGAAAATCTAAAACGGTTAAAGATCAGTAGTTGTTAATAAATGATGGTGGCTTTATTGTTTATAGTCCCGGACAACATCCGGGATGTATGAATTAAGGTAAATCGCTTTGATTTTAACAGCAATTGATCCTCTTTAAATAAATATTTCTGAGTTTCCCCAGCTGAAGGTCCATTCCAAACCCGATCAACGAATGCTTTGAATTTATATGGGTAAAGACTTTCAGATTAATACCCACAAAGGAAAAAATATTCAGGCTTGCGGCAGCTTCAATCGGCCAGCCTATTGTCGTAAATTTCTCTGGTGGATATTCATCGAAACTGCCCCAGAATATTCCCAATCCCGATGAAATGGAAACATGTCCGACCCTGCATTTTTTTTGTAATGCCTGCCATAAAATTTACGGCATGATAATGATGGCTGCCGGTAAATAAATCAAATCCTCCGTGTGCCAGTTCCCTGTCGACATAATCATGGTAATACAAACCCGTCAGGAGTTTATTCCTCTGATATTTAAAAGCCATATCGACACCAGCGCTCGATTCTTTTCTTGCAGGAGCGAATTTCAGCGATCCCAATTCCAGCCAGACATTATGTATTCCATCTTCCTGAGTTTGGCCATATGCAATATGAGGATGCAACAAAACCAGGCAGAGAAAAAACAGTAACGTAACCGTCTTATCCGGGTGTTTATTTTTTTGAAAATTATCTTTATTCCCGGTCCAACCGATATACTAATATACAATAATCTGCTTTCTAATTATAGTTCTTAGAAAACAGGTACCGGAATGCAAAAGGATTAATTTTATTTGAAATTAATTAATGATAATTCCAGCCAAATCTTAATATTTAAATTACTGGGCTATGCACATAAAACATATTAATAAATACTGTAAATTTGGGGTATATGG
>CAYUAV010000202.1:0-6850 GCA_964442665.1 uncultured Bacteroidales bacterium | reverse complement strand
GGTCCCATCAGCTCAATTTCTTCCATATAGGCTGAAATGATCTCGGGAATTTTCCGGTAATCTGTTATCTCAATAAATTCTGTCCTGATTCTTTCAGGCTCAAGCATCATAGTCTGTAATGTTTCCTGGATATTCTCAGCACGGGTTTTCGTGAGTTCACTGCCATGAATATAATGACACTGATAATCGTCGCCGGGTTTACAGCCAATTTGCAGAATGCCATCATATCCGCAAGAGAGCGCGTCGGATATCCATACTTTATTGATCGATCCCAGACAGCGTACCGGAATAATGCGGATACAGGGACTCCATTTCAGACCTTTGCGGGCTGCCATATCGAAAGCAGGGTACGCATCATTTTCACATACGAAGGCCAGCACCCGGGGTTTTTCTTCAAATTCATCCGGAATTTTCACAGCTTTAATCATGGCAGAAATGCTATGTATCGAATAGTCGGAAAAACTGATCACACGCTCCGGACAGGAACCAAGACAAATACCGCAGCGCCTGCAGCGATTGAGGTTCGGCAGTGGTGTACCTTTTTCCGTTTCGTCGTACATGCCAAAAGGGCATTCCTCGGTACAACGTTTACAATCGGTACAGCGATCCATATACAAATCGGGATAGGATTTATCGCCAGAACGCGGGTGTACCGCCTCTCCCCTTTTCACAGCCTCGATTGTCTGAATGGCTTTTAACATGGCTCCTGATGCATCTTCAATACAGGAAGGAATATCCATGGGGGCACGAACCGTACCTGCTGCATATATACCGGTGCGCCTCGATTCATAGGGAAAACAAATAAAGTGCGAATCGGAAAAATCGTACTTCAATCCGGGAAGTCCTTTCCCCTGCCGGTATCTCAGATTGAGATCCTCAGTCCCTGCGGGGGTCATCCCAGTTGCAAGTACCACCATATCAACTGTTATAGCAATATCATCACCGAGGAGCGTATTTCTGACCTCAACTCTCAGTTTACCTTCCGATTCCATAACCTGCTGTACTTCACCCTTGGTAAAGAATACACGGTCGTCGGCCTGTATTTCCTTATAAAATCCTTCGTACATACCGGGCGTTCGAATGTCTTTATATACAATGAACACCGAAGATTCTGAATTTTTTTCCCTGATATACCGGGCCTGTTTCAGTGTGGTTCCGCAGCAGTAGGTCGAACAGTAAGGAAGATGCTCCTCATCACGCGATCCGGCACATTGAATGAATAAAAAATTCTGAGGTAAATCGGAGTTGCTTCTGATTCTTTCTTCAAATTCAACACTGGTTAATACTCCATTGAATTTTCCATAACCAAAATTCGATAGTTTATTGGCATCGTAAGGCTTCCATCCCATTGCGACCACCATAGCACCGGCCTTTATTATTTCTGATTGTCCGTTTTCAAGAGTAATATCAAAGTTTCCCGGCTGTCCTGTTATACTCTCAATTCGGGTTGATTTGTGCATGATGATCGATGGATTTGCCTCTGCTTCAGCAATCCTGGCATGAATAACCGGTTCGACAAGCGAGTTGAAAGGCGGCGCCGAAGGCATTTGTTTATACAACCTGGCAGACCAGCCACCAAGCGTATCTTCCTTCTCAACCAGGTGAACCGTATATCCGGCCTTTGCCCCTTCCAGGGCCGCTGTTATCCCTGTAATCCCTCCACCTACAACCAGCACCTGATCAGTTGTCTGTTCTGAAATACAGGGGACCGGGTTAGTTATGTTTTGCAGTCTTACAATGGAAATTTGCAGATAATCCTCTGCGGCCATCTGTTTCTCTTCTGTTTCCGCTTCCAGACCCCAGACCACCAGTTCGCGAAGATTTGTTCTCTCGACAAGTATATGATCCGGAAAACTAAATACATCTGTTTTTTCCCTTGGGGAACAGGCAGCAATAATTAAATTATCAAGTTTCTCCGATTCAATGTCGTTTTTAACCAGATCATAACCTTCAACCGAACAAAGTGAACCATGTATCTTACAAACTTTAACAGATGACTGGTTCACTACCTGACAAAGCTTCGCGGTATCGATACATTTACCGATGTCGCATCCGGAGCAAATATATATGCCTGTATTCCTTTCCAAATCGTTCGTTTTTTTAATTCTCAATCTGAAGAGCTTTTAATGCTGCTGCCGTTGCATCTTTCACCGAAGATGAAACATCCATGGGTTTTTTACAACAGGCTGTCGTAAAAATACCCTCATCCTGATCTGCCGGCAGAAAAGCTGCTTCATTTTTCTTTGTTTCAAATATAAGACGGCTTGGAACAATACCTGTTGCCAAAACAACCAGATCGGCTTCTTTCCGAATCTTCCTCCCTGCCATAATATCTTCTGCTTCAATTACCAGGTTTTCCGTTTTTTCAATTTCCTGTATTTTAGCAACTTTCCCTTTTATTAATTCAATATTTTCATTTTCCTGTACTTTCTCCAGAAAGTCCTCATTTCTCCCGGTTACCCGCAGATCGATATAAAAAATACTGATCTTACTGTCAGGATATTTCTGCTGAATGGTGAGAGCATGTTTAAGGGAAGCCGAACAACAAACTGCCGAACAATAGGGTAAATGATTCTCATCACGCGATCCGGCACACTGAACAAACACAATTTCTTTCGGAATTTTCCTGTCGGACGGCCTTATCAGTTGACCTTCACCAAATCCGCCGGGTGCAAGCAAACGTTCAAATTCAACATTGGTTACTACATTCTTGTAAGTTAGATAATTGAGGTTTTCAATTTGCGCCGCATCATAATTTTTCCATCCGGTTGCAATTATAATTGTTACAACTTCCAGTTCGAACTGCTTTTCGGAAGCATCAAGATCGATAGCATTATAGCTGCATACCTCAACACATTTATTACAATCTTTTTTAGTGCAGCAGGCATCATCAATGGAAAATTTAAGAGGAAAAGCCATATCGTGCGGCAGGTAAATGGCTTTTGATTTTGTAAATCCGTAATTAAAATCGTCGGGCCGTTCGGCGGGACATACTTCAGCACATTTACCACAGGCAGTGCAATTATTCTTTATATATTGGGGTATTTGTTTCAGGGATACTGTATAATTCCCTTTTGAACCATGAATCGATGTAACCTCAGTTCCGGTATAGGTCTTAATTCTAGAATTCTGACGTATTCTCCTGAAGTTGATCTCCAGTCCGCAGGCCGGAGGACAAAGCTTCGGGAAGTAGTTATTCATCTTCACTACATTGCCACCCAGGTAAGCTTCTTTCTCAATAAGAATTACCTCCCGCCCGACCTCGGCAATTTCAACCGCAGCAGTAATCCCGCTTATTCCCCCTCCGATTACCAGGATCGGTTTATTATTTAATCTCCCCATTCAATAATTAATTAATAATGAAAAATTAATAATTAATAATATTCATATTTATAGTTCAGAGATTTAAGTTTTTCGCAGTTTTGAGAATTGATGTGAGAATTTTTTGAATTTCCTGGCAATCAGCTATTAGCCCATTCGCTGTATCAGCACTAATTATTCCCGAATCTTTTAATAACCTAAGCCAATAGTTTGTTTCCCTTGATTCTTTATATGCTATAGAAAATTTAGCGATAAAATCCTTTCTTGATTGAGCCCCAGCTGCCTCTTCACTATTTGAACCAATTGATGTACCACACCTGAGTAATTGTCTGGAAATATCATACTCTTTGTGATCATATATCATACTCTTATACAATTTGATGATCTTTAATGCAAAGTTGTATGTTTTAATGAGTATGACATTTTCTTCGGTAGCCATGATTGTCTGTCAATTTTTCATTCTTCATTCTTCATTTTTCATTCTTCATTCTTCATTCTTCATTCTTCATTTTTCATTCATTTATAGCAATTCTTTTATCTCCCTTTTCATCATCTCCCATTCTCCGGTATCAGGATTCCAGCGGCAGTTGGCAAAACACTTCCACTCCTGCTTCATTTCCGGAAAATCGGTACGGAAATAGTACCCGGGCCAGCGTGTTTCTTCGCGAAACAGCATGGTACGGATATGCGATTCGGCCTGCCACAACCGATGAATATTCTCCCAGCACCGCATGAGTTCATTAAGATCGGATGCCGCCAGTTTATCCGAATCTTCTTTCATATAATTTAAAAATTCCTGTCCCTTTTCCAGTAATGCCTTCGATGTTTTAAAACCCACCGAAGCACCTCCCGCATACTCATCCATTATCTTCTGCAGGCGGAACATAAACATTTTCGGTTTAATAAAATTCGGATTCACATCCTTATCGTTTGCATAATCCTTATGTTCATCGAAAACCGTCAGCGGCATGAGAATTCTTTGCTTTAATTCTTCAATTTTTTCATCGGATATAGCAATACTGTCCGGGTGGTCGGCACAAAATGACAGTGCCGATTTGGCGGCAATCCGGCCCTCGGTGAACGATCCGGATGAGAATTTATGTGATGAAGCGCCGGAGGCATCTCCTGCTGCGAACAGCCCTCTTACAGTGGTCATGTTACCATATCCCCAAAAGTAGTCTGCCGGGGCTAAGTCCTGAGGTCCGGAGATCCATGCACCTGAACCACCGGAATGCGAACTGATAAAATAGGGCTCGCAGGCCGCAATTTCCGAAGGTGTTTCTTCGGGCATGATATTATGAGCGGCCCAGTTAAGCGCCTGGCTGATTGTCATATCCAGAAAATCTTCCCATGCTTCCGATTCCAGCTCCTTTAGTTTTCGTTTCCCCTCTTTTTCATCGGGGAGGTTGGCAACCAATTCTTTGATGGCCTCATCGGTACGCATATATATGGGACCGTTGCCGGCTTCCAGTTCCAGCATCATCAGGTAGTTGCGCAGGTTGGCCGGAGTAGGTTTTGCCGTGCCGTATGGAGCCCACTTATCCAGTTCAGCAGCACGGGTAACCATATAATCTTCGCCTTTTGCATTTGTAGCTTTCGATTTAAATAACAGGAACCATGCCCCAACGGGACCGTAGGAATCTTTAAACCGCACCGGTACAAATCGTATCTCCTGGCAGGTCATCTCGGCACCTGCTTTCAATGTAAAGTAAGCGCTGGCCCCTGAGTTAAACGGCGGATACCATGAACGCCCTAATCCCTCGCCCACCGATCGCGGACGAAAGATATGCACGGCACCTCCCATAACATCAAGCACAGCTTTGGCCTTAAAGATATAAAATTTATTTTCGCGCACACTGAAACCTGCTGCACCAATGCAACGGTCACCGTCCATTATGGGTTCGGTTATAAAAATTCGTTCAAAATACTGTCCATTTGGTCCCAGCTCTTTCAGAGCGTTCTTGGCAGCTTCCGATACTATATTTTTATACGATTCGCCATGGATCATAATCTGCCAGCGGCCCTCATTAATATAATTTCCCTGTTCATCTTTCCAGATGGGCAAACCCCATTTTTCGAACAAATGAACGGTTGAATCGACATGACGGGCGATATTGGCCACCAGATCATCGCGGACAATGCCCATAAGGTCAGTTTTTACATAATTGATATAATCTTCGACGGTATTTTTACCGTTCTTCAGTCCGAGGTACAGGTTAATGGCCGAAAGTCCCATGGCCACTGCCCCGCTGCGTTCCATGGCTGCTTTATCGACAAGGGTGACTTTCATATTATGTTTTTTCGCCCAGTGTGCCGCTTCAAAAGCCGCACCACAGGCTGCCATGCCTCCGCCAAGGATGAGAAGATCGGTTTCTATTGTTATAGTTTCAAAATTGTTACTATTCATAATCTATTGAATTAAGAATTAAAAATTAATAATGAAGAATGTTACTCTTCCTGAATTCTTAATTATTCATTCTTAATTATTCATTTTTGTATAAGTCTGTACCAATTGATTCAGGTTCAGTCCTTAGAAGTGGACTTTTGAGATCATCAGTTCCCGTTGAAAAGCCTGCATCGGGAACTATGCTCCCTTCGGGAGTTGTGCGAATGGGAAATTTAAAACGCTTTATGGTTTTGTTCCGGAAACGTACTGCCCACATAATGGTATCGGTACTGCGCATGGGTTGTACCACAGCTCCAAGCGGTATAAAATCGGCATAACCCCGGATTTCGATAGCCTGAGTAGGACATATTTTTACGCAGCTGTAACATTCCCAGCACATTTCCACAGCACGGTTATAGGCTTTGTTTTTTTCTTTATCGAGCACCATGAGGTCGTTCGGACAGATATACTGGCATGCAGTGCGGTCCTGGGCCTTGCAGCCATCGCATTTTTCGGTGATAACAAAACTGGGCATAGTATGACAGAGGTTTTTGTGAACCCACAAACATAGTAAAATATTCAAATGTCTCTTATGTACTGAACTAACTCCTAAAAATGTTAAAAATTTTGCATTTGTAATATACTGAAATTGTGTTTGATACAATAAGCTAATACTTTTGCCCGAAGCTTATTTATATTGAGTTTAAGGAATAAATGTCGTGATGATCAGTTTCAATTCCTGTTTCAGATAAAAAAGGGTCAGATTATAATGACAGAGGAATAATTCCAATTAATATTCCGAACAACAACTATCAAAATCCGATTAAAAATGAATGATCAAAGTATAAGTTCCATAACCCCTGCCGTTTTCTCTTTATGAAGTGGGAATGAATAAAGTAGTTAGTAAATAAAGGCGAGGCCATTATCTCAGATCTTAGCTGATATTACAGGTCATTCCGGACTTGATCCGGAATCTTCCGATAAAAAAACAGATGCTGAACCAGGCCTTTTTGGATAGTCTCAATACATTTCATTGAACAGACCCGGTTGTATAATAGCAGGAAAATGATTGATGAACGGTTATGAATGATTTTTGTGCGGTCATGAATGATTTTTTTATAGTCGGGAATGATTTATTTATGC
>CAYUAV010000201.1:0-6853 GCA_964442665.1 uncultured Bacteroidales bacterium | reverse complement strand
ATATTTATTTGCATGACATAATAATCATTAAAAAATTTAAACAGGTTCTTAATATATATGTATTATATTATCTTTAAGTGACTTGATATTTATCCAAACCAAATAAAACTCAATCAAATGAAAATCTTAACAACAGGGACAGCCCTTTTGATGGTTCTAATGAATTGTTCAATGACCCGCCAAAATGAAGCTGAGAATTTGACTTGTGAACAGGCATACGATTTAATTCAAAAACATCTTAATGACAGCAATTTTGTTATTCTCGATCTGCGGACTGAAACTATGTTCACCGGGGGACATATAGAAAACTCGATCTATTATGATGTATTCTCGGATAATTTTGATGATTGGGCCGGTAAATTAGACAGGAACAAAGTATATCTGTTATATTGTAACGTGGGACACAGGAGCGGTATCGCACTTGAAAAAATGAAAGAATTAGGATTTAAAAGTCTTTACCATATGTATGAAGGGATCAGGGAATGGGAAAAACAGGGATATCCTGTTATTAAAACGAGTATTCCGACTGGATGAGGCACCCGACATATAAAATATTACTATTAAATAAATACAGATCGGGTGAAAGAAATTTTTGTGAATAACCTGGTTAATATTATTTAACAGGATTCAGACAACCTTTTTTAAATACACTTTTATACTTGGAGCCTTGCATTTTATCGCCTTTGCAGGTATTCTGACAAACGGGGAAAGAATGTTTTAATGGAAATCCTTTATATCATCTCATTCCTTTTCAGAATATAGATCAGTTCATGAATTCTGAGTGGAAAATTTACGCAAACAAGCTAAACAATAATAAGGAAAACACAATTCCTGTGATCAGAATATATATCTTATCACGGGTTATTATGAATTCCATCAGCGAAAATAATACCCGCATTACAGGTGTTGCAATAAGGACAAGGATTCCAAGCTGGATAACCGACCGGCTTCTGAGCAGGAAAGCATCATGGATAATATCCGTTACCCGGCGTAATCTGGAAGGCTCGCCCATAAAATCTTTATAGGCAAAAGAGGTGTGAGGATGCTGAATAAAGAAAAGTACGCCTCCGGTAATAATAAGTATAACAGAGGTGATTACTCCTGTTCGCAGAAGCCTGCTCATCCAAAGTCTCATTTTTTCGCTGCCGGTATTATCTGCATTATTATTCATGGTCAGTATCCCTGTTTTCCTTATAATTAAACTATTTGTTACTTCTTATATAGTTTTTGTAAAACCATTATACAACATTTCAAGTGCCAGCAATGTGATGACGAAGGCAAAAATAAACCGTAATATCTTTGTCCTGGAAGTCATCAGTTTTCTGGATCCGATAAAAGAACCTATCAGTATGCCCGGGATTACCGGCATCGAGAGAACGGGATCGATATATCCCCTTGTGAGATAAATCCCTGCACTGGCAGCTGCTGTGACTCCGATCATAAAATTACTGGTGGTCGTCGATACTTTAAAAGGTAGTTTCATAATTGAATCCATAGCAATCACTTTAAAAGCACCTGAACCAATGCCTAATAATCCTGACAGGATTCCTGCAACGGTCATCATAAAAAATCCGCCGCCAAGGTTGTATACTTTATAAGAAACCTGCCCCTGTTGCGAAGGATAATTTCCCGTCAGACGCAACAGATTGGTAATTTTGCCGCCGGCTTTTTCGGGTTTTGACAATTGGCCGGAGGTTTTTTTTCTGTTCCTGAACGAAGAAATCCCCGAGTAAAGCAGAACCAATCCGAACAGGATGGCAATTACATGTGTGGGGGCAATTACGGCCAGGGCAGCCCCTCCTATAGCTCCAACGCTTGTGGCAATTTCCAGGAACATACCAATCCTTATATTCGTAATTCCTTCCCTGACATATGCAGCAGCAGCCCCCGAAGAGGTTGCTATTACAGCAACCAGCGAAGTGCCGATAGCATACTTAATATCCACACCCATACCCAATGTCAGCAGAGGCACAATAATGACTCCTCCTCCCAATCCGGTAAGCGAACCTAAAAATCCTGCGAGAATGCAACTCAGAAAAAGTATAATAAGAATTATATCCATTTAATCTTTCAATTCCAGATACATTAAAATTCTTACATCAATGGTCTGAATAAATTGTTGATCAGAAGACAACATATTTGTTCATATAGCTTACTGAAATTAGACTGATACAGAAACATCCGCCGGACAAGTAATAATTTAATACCATCTTCCCGATAAAAATCAACTTTTAAAGCGTTTCCGTTACCAGTGTTACAAGGTATATAAAATCCCTGTTATAGTAATGGCCACCGGGTACTTTCACGATTTTCAGGGTACCGGGCTGAATTTTATCAATAATTGAGTCATCTTCTTTTTCACCCACAATTAATAACGATTTCACCTGCTTCATTTTTTCTATTTCAGGGAGAACCGGGAGTGCATCAGTTGCACTTTTATCAAGCCAGTCGGAAAAATGAAACTCAAAATCGGCATGTTCATCAGGAGACAGCATGACCACAAGCGCAACAGAGCTTCTGATTTTTTCAGGTAATCTGTTTATAATGAAAGGTATGACATTGGCTCCAAACGAGTACCCCAATATTATTACCCGGGATTTGTTCCATTTTTCATAATAAGTTTCAATTACTTCAGCTATATCGCTTGCTGCCTTTTCAGGCGCAACGTAATCCCAGAAATATTTTAACGCATCGATCCCTGCTACAGGTATTCCTTTCTTTGCAAAGTCCCTGCTTAATTCATCAATGAATTCTTTCCATCCTCCGTCGCCGGAAATACAAACCATTAGAGGCATGTCAGGAACTGGTTTCACAGCAGGTATTTCAACGAGTGGCATATCAGGTAAATAACCTGCGGAAAGTCCGGTATTTTCCGGGTAACTGTGCAAACCGGTAATAATTTCTGATTCTTCTATTGTTTTGTTATCTATATCAGGATTTTGTACTTCGATTACCGGGAAAAGATCCCACCTGGCCGGAGTCGTTTTTATGTCTTTATCAGGTTTGCATGAATGAATAAACAGGTAATGATCATAATTTTTGCCTTCCTCCAATACCTGATCATATAGTCGCTGGTTTGATAGTAAAACCAGCATAACGGACGATAGTATGAGATCAACCTTCCATTTCATGATAAATTCTTCGTAACATATCGGTAAATTTTCCTTTCCTAAGTACGACTTAATTTGCTCTTCTTCCTGCTATAGGTAAAAAATATGATCAACCCTATTATCAGCCATAATAAAAATCGCATCCAGTTGGTATGTCCGAGCTCAGTCATTAAAAACAGGCAACTTAAAAATCCCAGTACCGGTATCACCGATAATCTTTTAATAAAGCTTAGAACGCCAATTACTCCACTCATAATAACAAAAACAAACAACGGAAGTTTTTCGGCTATTTGTGACATTTTTGATATGTTCTGCCGGGAACTGAAATCAAACAACCGGGACCAGTATCCGTTATTGAATTTATAAGTCAGACAGGCAACGGTAATGAGCAACAGTGGAATTATGAACCTGCCATTGAGATAAGGCACCTTAAATTTTCCGGGAGTCCTGTTTTTTTTATCGATCAGCAGAATACCTCCACATACTACAACAAAAGCAAACAATGTCCCGATACTGGTAAGATCGGTTACTTCGGTCAGATTTAAAAATAGCGCCGGCACTGCTACAACAATGCCGGTAACAATGGTGGCAAAAGAAGGTGTTTTAAAACGGGGATGAATCCTTGAAAAGGCTTTTGGCAGCAAACCGTCACGGCTCATGCTCATCCATATACGCGGCTGTCCCAGCTGAAAAATCAGTAAAACACTGGCCATGGCAATCAAAGCTGTAAAAGCCACAATTCCGCTCATCCACTGCAAACCTGCTTTCTTAAAAACAAATGCCAGCGGATCGCCTACTCCCAATTCGGAATATTTTACCATGCCTGTCAGAACAAGGGCGATAAGGACATACAGAATGGTACATATCAGCAGGGAGTAAATTATCGACCGGGGAAGATCGCGCCCCGGATTTTTACATTCTTCGGCAGTGGTGGATATGGCATCAAACCCGATAAATGCAAAAAACACTGCCGCCACCCCTTTGAGTACGCCTGAGATTCCATTCGGAGCGAAAGGGCTCCAGTTATCGGGATGCACATAGAACGAACCTGCAACAATAACTCCGAAAATGACCAGCAATTTTAAACCCACCATAATATTATTGGCAGTACGTGATTCTTTGATTCCGATAAAGACAATATATGTTATGAATGCAACGATTAACAGTGCCGGAATATCTGCGATGATTTTAAGCGATCCGATGGAAGGAGCGGTTTGCCAGGCATGATAAGCATTAATAACAGTAGAAGACAATCCATCCGGAGAAATTCCGTTATGTACTGCTTCAACCACTGTTTTGTTCGCATTGAAAGCGCTGAAATAGTCGAGGGTCAGATAATAGGGAATATGAATATTAAAGCCTCTCAGGAACTCAGTAAAATAATCGGACCAAGAAATGGCAACGGCAATATTTCCGATAGCATACTCCAGCAACAAATCCCACCCAATGATCCATGCAATCAGCTCACCAAACGAATAATATGCATAGGTATAGGCGCTCCCTGCAACCGGCACCATCGAAGCAAATTCGGCATAGCACAGAGCAGAAAATCCACAGGCGATGGCAGTAAAAACAAAAAGTATCGAAATAGCTGGTCCTCCTGCCGCAGCTGCATTTCCTATGGTCGAGAAAATCCCGGCTCCGACAATGGCTGCAATACCAAATGCGGTAAGATCCCTGACATTTAACGACCTTTTAAGTGAAGTTCCGGATTCACTATAAATCCTGGTTTCATTAGAAATGACATCCAGACTTTTGGTTCGGAATAATTCATTGATTTTCATCTGTTTGTGTCATTTCTCGGGTATGATACATGCAAACAGGCAATTACTGATCTCTTTCACCGAATCAGGGGTTCAGGTTTCTTCATAACTCCAAAACTAGCAATTCTCCGCTTTAATATTGAAACTTCAATTAAGAATCCGTTCATCCGGATCATTTTATTCGTTTCTCTTTCACGTGTTCCGGAGTTTGTAAACCGGAACAATATTTCCGCTGCAAAATAACTGAAACGTACAACTCGTTAACAGATCACCAATTACCGTAATGACTTTGGATGACTGATCGCCGAATTTGGTTGACTTTCCACTTTCATACTTGTCGCATTCAGATGAGCACGGATTTCTGATACCAAACATTTTTGCCGGAGGAGTGTTTAGTTTATTATAATTTTATGGGCTCTAAATTTTTATGTAGTTTTTATAATTAACTTGCACCTTGTAGTTTAATTGTCATAAAATCGTTATGAGACAGGCATTTATGAATATTATATAGCAAATGCAGTTTCATTGGATATATATGATTTAAAAAAATACTGGATGAATATAAAGGTTTATTCCTTTTCTGCTGGAATTCTCTTCGTTTCATTACTTATGGCTTGTCATGGAGAGAAAAGCTCCTCTTCCCGGCCATCTGAGAAAATGGCTGTTGAAGTGTTTGTTACAAAACCGGGAGTTCTTGAAAACATAATCCGGACTCCCGGAAGTATATTGCCAAATGAGGAGGTTGAGCTTAAAACTGAGATCCCGGGCAGGGTATTGCAATTAAACTTCAAAGAAGGGACTTATATTCCGAAAGGAACTTTACTTGTACAGATCGATGATTCGGAACTCAGGGCTGAATTAAAAAAATATGACGCTCAGCTGCGAATTGCTGTGGAGGATGAAAAGCGCAAGAAAGAATTACTGGCCATGAAAGGTGTTTCACAGGAAGTATACGATCAGGCATTGTCAACACTGGAAGGTCTCCGTGCCGATATCGATCTGACCAATTCACAAATACGAAAATCGCGGATCGTTGCTCCTTTCGACGGAACTGTCGGTCTCCGCTATATCAGTGAGGGGGCTTTTATTTCGGGGGGTGATAAAATAGCAACACTGGTCCAGAAAGATCCTGTCAGAATCGAGTTTGATGTTCCGGAAAAATATGCTTCCCTGATTCATTCGCCCATGGATGTACTTTTTACGATAGCCGGTAGCGACAAGACATATTCAGCCAGGGTATTCGCATTTGAACCCATGATCGACATTACCTCACGAACCCTGAAGGTGCGTGCAAGAACTGCCAATACCGATGGAAAACTTATTCCCGGGAGTTATGCCGAACTTACTATTAATTTGCAGAAGATTGATGATGCCATAATGGTTCCGACTCAGGTCATCATTCCCACGCTCAACCGGCAGAATGTATTCGTTGTGAAAAATAACCGGGTGAAATTTACGGAAGTTGTGACAGGCATTCAAACCGATAAAATGATACAAATCTCGAAGGGTGTTACTGCCGGCGATACGATTGCCATGACCGGAATTCTGGCACTGAAGGATAGCATGCCCGTAACTGTTTCAGAAATCCACACTTCCGAAACCGAGCAGTAATGAATATATCATCATTTTTTATTGGCCGGCCCGTATTAACCATGGTGGTTTCCATAGTGATCGTACTTTTTGGCGTTATAGGGTTTACTTATTTGGGCGTTCGGGAGTTCCCCAGTGTTGACCCGCCGGTTGTTACGGTCACGACTAACTACACCGGGGCTAATGCTGAAGTTATCGAATCACAAATCACTGAGCCTCTCGAAGAATCGATTAGCGGTATTGCAGGGATACGGACTCTGACTTCGATCAGCAGTGATGGCAGAAGTACAGTTGTAGTTGAATTCAATCTGGGTGTGAACATGGAAGCTGCCGCTAACGATGTGCGTGACAAAGTATCGCTTGCAGTCCGCAATCTTCCTCCCGATGCTG
>CAYUAV010000200.1:0-6856 GCA_964442665.1 uncultured Bacteroidales bacterium | reverse complement strand
ACACGGTACCGCTCCTAAGTATGCAGGACTTGATAAAGTAAATCCGGGTTCGTTGATTCTTTCGGGAGTAATGATGTTTGAATATTTGGGTTGGCAGGAAGCTGCCGATCTCATTATTAAAGGTTTACAGACGGCTATTTCAAAAAAACGTGTGACGTACGATTTTGAAAGGCTTATGTCAGGGGCTACACTTTTAAAATGTTCAGAATTTGGCGATGAAATAATAGCTAACATGTGAACCAGTTGTCCGGAGAAATGTTAATTCTTTTGAAAAAAGCTAAACCAATAAAAAAATATAATATGTTAAAGAAAAAAGTTGAAGAAATTCTGAATGCCCAGGTTGAAAAAGAAGGATACTCATCAAGCTTATACCTGGCCATGGCTAGCTGGGCCGAAGCAAATGGTTATGCAGGCATAGCAGGTTGGCTATACACACAATCTGACGAAGAACGCTTGCATATGCTCAAGATTGTAAGGTATGTTAACGAAAGAGGCGGTCATGCTATCATACCGATGTTCAAAGAAGCTCCAAAAGATCAGAAGGGTATAACCGAGATGTTTGAAGCTATCCTGGAACATGAAAGATATATAACAGATTCTATAAATAGTATTGTTGCTCTTACGTTTGAAGAAAAGGACTTTACTACTCAAAGCTGGATTCAATGGTTTGTAACCGAGCAAATCGAAGAAGAAGCCCAGGTGACGGAAATTTTGGATAAACTGAAATTACTGGGCAGCAATAATATGTACATGTTCGACAGGGATATTATGGGCCTACGCGTTGCAAATGCGAAGAGTGAATAGAGGCTATATTTGGCTATCTGAAAGGAAATCTGATAATACCGTTAGTGAGACCGTATATCAGGGTTTACTGATTCCTTATTACAAGTGTTTTGTTCCAGTTTTCAGTGGTAATACCAAGAAGATATATTCCTGGAGGTGCAGTGAAGCCGATTTGCAGGGTCTTTCCTTTTTTATAGTTCATGCATGATATTTCCTTGCCATCTGTCAAAGCAATAGTTATCTTGATATCAGAATATTCTTTTCCCAGATCTAGTGTAAAAACACCATTTTTAGGATTGGGGTACAGTAGTATTTCTTCTGATTGAGGATCATCAATCAGCCTGTGTGAAATGGTCTCAGGTTCATCCGGAACCACAATAAAAATAAACTGATCTGAACTATCCCTCCAGTCCCAGTCAAAATACATACTTCCGAATGTAAAATTACCCGGGTCCGCATGTTTTTTATAGAGTGTATAGGAATGATCATCGCTTATAAAATTCTCATTGCTGAGAAGTGTGAAATAACCCTCTATCCACCAGGGAGGCGTGATATGTCGATCGTCAAATGCCAGGTAAACATCAGAACTGGTATTCAGGTGCATCAGGAAGTAATCGTTCCATTGGTCTTCCTGCCAAAAATGCATTGCAAAGGTGGCGAATTTAACGAATTCAGCACCATTCAGCTCACTTACTGAAGTGGAAACAAAAACATCAAAATTCCCAAAATATAAAGCTGTCCCGGGACTAATTAAATCAACGTCGTACATACTCTTCTTGCGATCGAAGGAATCAATAACAGCAGTGTTTTCAATATAGAGGAATGAACTGGTATTGGCTTCTTCGCTGCCTGACAGGCCAATCCATTCAATCTCATCATAGCCGATGAGATTATCCTCATAGATTAAATTATCCAACTCGCTTATTGTTAATACCTGGTTTTGTGTTACGTCGGCTGAATTAAGCATCAAAGTCCCTTTCTGCCCGAGTTTTAAAAACTTAACCGCGGTTAGTCCGCCCTTTGGAAAATGGTCAGTAAATTCCTGGGCACTTAGCTCCAGCATATCTCCAAAGTTATTTTTTAGGGTAAAGGTTTGCGTTTCCTGCGGGAAAACATTCGGTACATAGTATTCAACATACACAGCATTATGATCTGAAGGCCATTTGCCATCATAAGGATCCCCAATTTCAATATTTCCGATCACCTGCTGACTTCCCGGAATGGATTCCATAGCATAGGAATAGGTATACTCAAGTGTGTCCCTGACATCCTGGGTGAATCCGATAGCAGAAAGCTGACCTGTGACCTCCGTATTGAAAGGGTATTCATTAAAGTCCCCGCCGAAAATTGTAGGATACTTCTCCCTGTCATAGCGTAAGTATTGTTGTACGATATGCATCATTTTGTAGTAGTGCTCCCAGAAACCAGTCCCGCTAAGATGAATTGAATATACTTTTACCCGTATACCTGGCACAATCTCAATTTCTATGCTTGCCATCCATTGGTATATTTCAAAGGAAAGGATCGGGAACTTACTTAACACAGCAGGTTGATAGGGAAATCCTTGAGTGTGCAGCCTGTTCTGAACACAATAGTACCCTTCTTCTTCAGCCCTCATTTCAAAGAAATCATCGATGGTACTTACTTCCTGGATTAAAGCAATATCTGCATCAGAATTCGTTATCACTGTAAAGACAGTGTCTAAATCATGATAGCCTCCTAAACAAATATTCCAGTTTAGGACTTTGATTTTCTTCTCTTCAAAGCGGATATTATCAAGCACCATACTGGTTTCATTCTCACTTATCCCAAATAACAACCTGACCATAGAAAAAACTTCTTCCAGAGTGAAAAGAAAGGAGTAGTTCTGCATATCCTCGCTGATAGTTACTGTTTCATTCACATAAGGCATCCAGGTCCCTTCGTTCTGGCCCAGGAAAACATATACCTCCTTGCTTCCTGATAATGCTCTGGCATCGAATGAAAGTTCATATACCTTACCCGGAACCATATTATCTTTCTGATTAGCTGTAAAAGTCTGTAAGATCTGAATATGCCAGTTTTCAGTAGTCCCTGCGTTGGATATATTTGTTAGGTAACATTCATTATCTATTATGGTCATATCCACCCCCATATTTATCGGATCAAACAGATAGATATGCCAGTCGGTCAGATCGGGAGTCGAA
Organism: uncultured Bacteroidales bacterium; assembly: GCA_964442665.1. Taxonomy (GTDB): domain Bacteria; phylum Bacteroidota; class Bacteroidia; order Bacteroidales; family UBA10428; genus UBA10428. Next base: position 3,887 of record CAYUAV010000200.1, on the reverse strand, counting down.
AAATCTCCGTTCAATATAATATTATCATCAGTTTTATCGGAATGGATATAATCAGTAGAAGCCTTGATATCATAGAGACCTAATAATAATAGGGTCAGTGACATTATGAGCACAGAAGAGAAATAGCAGGGTCTGGTTTTCATAACTTGTTGTATTGATGTAGATATTTTGAGAACTTGACCCGATGTATGAGAACTCTCATAAGTGAGTAAATATAATCAAAATTATAAATTTACACTGACTGACAAATTCCAGGTTGATTATTGAGATACAGCTTCTTACAGAATAATACTGCATCAGGATTTAACGGGCTTAAGACCATGTAATAATTAAAACCTTACTTTAATAATAAATTCCCGGATATTACGAAATAGGAGTCCCGGTTTATAATGGTGTAAAAGAAAATTGATTTAAGCCAGCCGTGAAATATTGCTTGGGAAAATCAATTCTTAAGATAGATTTTCGTGTAAACGAGTGCCATGAGGAAAGTACCACCTACCAGCCACCAGAAAGGGAAATGAACGTCTGCTAACAGGATGGCTGTGATGCATGTTATCACCCGGCCGGTGAGCTTTTTTCATTCCGTGTCTTTCAGATTTCCGGTTACCAGGTCTACCACCAGGAATTGCTGAATGATACCCCAGGAAGGATAGAGAATCAGGATGTGAAGGATAATACCACGCAAAGCTGGGTTCAATGGTTTGTCAATGAACAAATTGAAGAAGAAGCACAGGTAACAGAAATTCTTGACAAACTGAAATTACTTGGCGATAATAACATGTATCTTTTCGATCGGGATATCCTGGGTATGCGTGATAAGGAAAATGCAGACTCCGAAGCATAGATAAATACGCCGTTAAGTTTCGTATTTTCTTTCGGCATGATTTTACATGCAATAAGCTGATCTTATCTTTTACAAAAGGAAATCTTTATAGGGCTATCAACGCTTTGACCGGTTATATGCCTGACTTATAATCAGACAATATTTACTTTGCAATCAAATAATTCTCGAATTATTTAGTTTCAGTAAGTGGTTTACCCATCCTGCTTCATTTGTTTTCCGATCTTTTCCTATTAACTCAGCTTGACAAATAATTATAGGGCTTTATAAATAATTCCATTAATTTTGTTTCACTTCAAAAATTTCAGAAATGAGCACTATCTTCAGTTTAATAAGCAAACTCTTTGGCAGTAAATCGGATCGGGATATCAAGGCAGTTATGCCGGTAGTTGAGGCAATAAAAGCTTCCTATGAAAAAGTTAAGGATCTTAACAACGATCAGCTCAGGGGAAAAACACAGGAACTCAAAAAATATATCAAAGATAATCTTGCTGAAGAGGAGACAAAAATAAAACAGTTGAAAGAGCAGGCCGAATCGGAAGTTCAGGACATGGCTAAAAAGGAAGAACTTTTTAGTGAGATTGATAAAATTGAAAAAACACTTGACGAGAAAGTTGAGAAAGTACTTAACGACATTCTTCCCGACGCATTTGCCATTGTAAAGGAAACGGCACGACGATTCAAAGAAAACGAATATCTTGAAGCGGAGGCTACCGAGTTTGATAAAAATTTGTCGGCAACCCGCGATAGTATTGAAATACACGGAAATAAAGTCCGGTACTATAACAAATGGATGGCCGGAGGAAATGAAATTACCTGGGATATGGTACACTATGATGTGCAACTTATCGGAGGTATCGTATTACATCAGGGGAAAATTGCCGAAATGGCGACCGGCGAAGGTAAAACACTGGTGGCTACCCTGCCTGTGTTCCTGAACGCAATGGCGGGCAGGGGAGTACACATCGTTACGGTTAACGATTATCTGGCAAAACGCGACTCGGAATGGATGGGAACAATATTTGAATTCCATGGCTTATCGGTCGATTGTATCGATAAACACGAGCCCAATTCCGCAAACCGTCGTAAGGCTTATCAGGCAGATGTTACCTATGGAACGAATAATGAATTCGGATTCGATTATTTGCGCGATAATATGGCCGGGAATACACTCGACCTGGTGCAACGCAAGCACCATTATGCAATTGTTGACGAGGTTGACTCGGTACTGATCGACGATGCACGAACACCTTTGATTATTTCAGGTCCCGTTCCGCGGGGAGAAAATCAGGAGTTTGAAGAATATAAGCCACGTGTCGAAAAATTAGTCAGCCAGCAGCGAAAGCTTGTTACAGAGCTTCTGGCAGAAGCAAAAAGACTAATTGGTGAAGATAAAAAGGAAGAAGGAGGTTTTAAGTTACTCCAGGCATTTAAAGGATTACCGAAAAATAAAGCCCTGATAAAATTTCTGAGTGAAGAAGGTAATAAGGCTCTCCTGTTAAAAACCGAAAATTTTTATATGCAGGAGAACAGCAAGCATATGAATAAGGTAACCGATGAGCTTTATTTTGTGATCGATGAAAAACTTAATTCTGTCGATCTTACCGATAATGGAACCGAAACTATTACCTTAACCACCGACGACCCCGATTTCTTTATTATGCCGGATATTGGCAGCGAAATAGCAGAATTGGAAAAATCAAAACTCGCTCCCGATGAACTTCTGGTGCGAAAGGACAAACTGATTCAGGATTATGCTGTTAAATCCGATCGTATTCATACCGTCAATCAGCTTTTAAAAGCTTACACCATGTTTGAGAATGACATAGAATACGTGGTTATCGATAACAAGGTAAAGATAGTCGACGAGCAGACGGGACGTATCATGGAAGGCAGAAGGTATTCCGATGGTTTGCATCAGGCAATTGAAGCCAAGGAAAATGTCAAGGTCGAAGCAGCTACACAGACCTATGCTACAATTACGCTACAGAATTATTTCAGGATGTACCATAAACTGGCGGGTATGACCGGTACTGCTGAAACCGAAGCCGGTGAATTGTGGGATATCTATAAACTTGATGTTGTTGTTATTCCTACTAATGTTCCGGTTGTTCGTGATGACAGGGAAGACCTGATCTTTAAAACCAAGCGGGAAAAATATAATGCTGTGATCGATGAAATTGTTGATTTGGTGAAAGAGGGGAGACCTTCCCTTGTAGGTACAACTTCGGTTGAAATTTCAGAATTGCTCAGTCGTATGCTTAAAATGAAAGGAATAAAGCATAATGTACTGAATGCGAAACTGCATCAGCGGGAAGCAGAAATTGTAGCCGAAGCAGGAAAACCGGGTACGGTTACAATTGCCACAAATATGGCTGGTAGAGGTACCGATATTAAATTACCTCAGGAAGTTAAGAAGGCCGGAGGATTGGCTATATTGGGTACCGAAAGGCATGAATCGCGTCGCGTCGACCGGCAGCTAAGAGGACGTAGCGGACGGCAGGGCGATCCGGGATCATCACAATTTTATGTATCGCTTGAGGATGATCTGATGCGTTTATTCGGATCGGACAGAATTGCCGGCCTCATGGACCGTATGGGATTAAAAGAGGGTGAGGTGATTCAGCACAGCATGATCACCAAGTCGATTGAGCGGGCACAGAAAAAAGTAGAGGAAAACAATTTTGGGATTCGTAAGCGCCTTCTCGAATACGACGATGTTATGAATTCGCAGCGTGAAGTGATTTATTCGAAACGGCGCAATGCACTTTACGGCGACAGGATACAGATCGATATAGCTAATATGATGTACGATGTATGCGAAGACGTTGTTGAACAGTATTATGCTAATACCGAATATGAAGAATTTAATTTTGAAATTATTCGCCTCCTGTCCATCAATAATCCCATAAGCGATAAAGAATATATTAAGCTCAGTACCCAGGAAATGACCGAAAAACTTTACCAGGGAGTAAGAGATGCCTATACGCGCAAATCCGAAACGATTCGCCGACAGGCATTTCCTGTTATCAAGGAAGTATATGAA
>CAYUAV010000199.1:0-6863 GCA_964442665.1 uncultured Bacteroidales bacterium | reverse complement strand
GTAAATAGGATAAATTACCAATAGATTCCGGAATGGAACCGCTGAGTTGATTATCAGTAAGAAAAAGTTCCTGAATGCCCTACAAATTCCCAATGGTTTCCGGGATAGAACCGCTGAGTTGATTATTACTAAGATCTATATAAGTTATATTGGATAGATTCCCAATGCTTTCCGGTATTGTTCCTGTTAAATAATTACTTACAAGGTCAATAGAAGTTACATAACCACCGGTTACAGTAACCCCATACCAATCACTCACAGGAGCAGATGTAAGCCAGTTGGTGCTATTAGTCCATCCCGGTCCGTTGGTACTGTTGTAAAGTTCGACCAGTGCATCATATTCCTCACAGGTTACACCATGGCAGTTTTCCTCTACGGTAATGGTAACCGGCTCACTGTATAAGGTAAGCAAAGGTAGATCCGGATTCGTCACCTCGCAGGTATATATCCCGGCATCTTCCGAATTATTTGCTGTGACTGTATAACTGTTAGTTGTGGTAATATCTGTTTCTATGCCGTCCTTAAGCCAACGGTACTGGTTATTGGGAACATTTTCATCGATACCCAGGTTGATGGTATAGCTTTGACCGGCTGTGAGGTCGATGGTAGCTGCTGTTCCAATGTTGGCCTGCGGGTAATAAATAAAGTATGCCAGACCTCCGGGAACATTCAACAGATCCTCGAAGGTAAGATGGTTGCCCCGGACCCAGACATTACTCAGGGATGCAAGATTATTTATGCACTCGGGAATAGTTTCCGAGAACTGGCAATTGTCTACGTAAATCTTTTCAAGGGAAGGAAGATCACAGATAAAATCGAAACTGCCTGTAATGTCGTTCATGTCAAGTATCAATGATTCAAGAGAGGACAGATCTCCCGAAGTAAACGGTACCTCTCCTGTAAGATTATTTTCTTGGAGATTCAGAATATTAAGTGATTGAATTGAACCAAGGGTAGACGGAATTGTACCGGAAAATCCATTCATACCTAAATATATGTAGATCAGGTTGGGGAAATTGGATCCATTGATCCAGGACGGAATGGCACCTGACAAATTATTCCCTTCCAAAGCCAGATTGTATAATAAATGCAGGTTTTGTATTTCAGGGGGTAAGGGATTCGATATTCCATTGTCCGGTAAAAATAAGGCTCTGAGGTAGGTAAGATCTCCGATCAGGGAGGGTATGGTACCGACAAGATTATTGCTGTTCAGGCTTAACATTTCCACATGTCCGTTTACTACCTCGACTCCATACCAATCACTCACCGGAGCAGATGTAAGCCAGCTGGTACTATTAGTCCAACTCGGTCCGTTGGTACTGTTATAAAGGGCCACGAGTGCATCATATTCAGACTGGGGAACTCCTCCGGTAGCAGGTATAACAGTGATTGCTAGTTCTTGGCTGGCACTTTCACTACATAGGTTGGCCGCTTTCACGCTAAGTATACCGGAAACTGCATCGGCCGGAATGTTATAGGTTAATGTTGGGGTAGTGGTTACCTGTGTTGTTCCATCCAGCAGGGTCCAATGGTATTCAGTGGCATTAGTGACTTCTGCTATAGAATATGTTACGTTGGTCTGTGATTGCATCACTGTTGTGGGACCGCTGATCGGGCCAATGGATCCCAGGGGAAGAGCAGTGCTACTGATATTTATAGTTTGTGGCGGCGTACTTCCGCAGATATTGCCCGACATTACCGAGATGGAACCCGAAATAAAGTCGGAAGGAAAATTGGCAGTTACATTCTGGGTTCCGTTTCCTGAGGCGATGGTGATCCCTCCTGTGGTGCTCCATGAATAATTTACTCCACTACTGACAGGCTGAGAATAGGCAACTCCGGTAGTCCCGGGACATACAGTTGAGGGCCCTGTTATCGGTGAAAGAACAACGGGCGCAGTACGGGTAATAGCTTTTGACCTGAATCCGGAGCTGTATTGACCGATACAATTAGAAGGGCGTACAGTTATTATCGGATCGTACTCATTTGATGTGTTGAATGTAACAGTTATGTTTGTTGTCCCCTGACCGTCCGTTATAGTTCCGGCTTGCGCATCGATAGTCCACATGTAGTAATTGCCATTAGGAACTGAAGGACAGGAAAAGCTCTGTGTAGCCACTGTTGAACATAACTCCGACGGGCCATCAATATTTCCGGGTACGGCAGGAACGGGCGGATTTTGAATGACAGCCTGTCCATTGGCTGTGAATGAGCACAGATGATCCAGGTCTTCGATTTCCACCGTATAAGTTCCTACCTCACCTACATCCCAGGTTATGGGATAACCGCTTTTCACATCGCCAGTCCTTACCCCGTCTTTCAACAGGTAATAAAATGTATAGGATTCGGGGTTTTCAATCGTGACCGGAGCGGTCTCACCAGGACAAATCGTTCCGCCTCCGCTGACAGTCTTCATTTGCCTTCGATAAGTAACATTGAATGATGGTGATACGGCGATATTATTGTTTTCATTGGATTCGATAATCTGGTTGTCAGGGTCGACATAAAAGATAATATAATAGGTTCCGATCGGAAAATCGCAGGGAAATGTATAGCTGAAACTGGCATGGGTGCCGCCGGAAACCATCGAAGAACCCAGTTCAATATCGGAAGCATCGTAAACGGTGTTAGTGGAAATATAATATTTGAGAGGCCATGATGTTGGAATGGTCTGTGTAACGTTTATGGTACAGCTCATATTTATGGCTGACCCAACTGAAACGGAAGACAGATTCCGTGCCGGATCGGTAATATAAATATCGGCTTGTCCATACAGGATGGAAGGCCGGATTAATATACCTGATAATATAAACAGAAACACCGCAATAAACCGTATTGCACTGTTACGTTTTGACGACGTTTGCATGATATGGTGGTTTCTTATCTGGTTCATATGACGGGGTTTGAACATTTTTTACTTATTTTGAAACAATCGGGTAAATTTTTGGAATTCGATCATTTTTATGGACATCCTTCTGGATTAACCCGCATCAGGTACAGCAACACATAAAAGGGAGGCCGGTTGTCGATAGGTTTGCCTTCTCCGGCATCCTCGATCTCAATTTCATTATTCAATTCAGTGGTACTGAAGGTTATAGTGCCAACTGCCTCGGTCATTTGCAAATTGCCTTCCGGGCCTGCATCGTATGCTGCAGGAAGAAAATGTGCCCCTTCGGAATGCTTTTCACGGGCCCTTATATAATAGTGCCTGTGGGTTAATTTTCGTTTCCAGGTCACTTCCACCGAATGGGTATGAGGGGATTCCGAAATAGTATGCCTATGGGATTCAATTGTACCTGAAACGGTTTGTACCTCATGGGTATGTGCGGGCATCTGGTTGATGGTCATTTTCACGGAATCTGCTCCTCCCGTTCGGTTTGATGGAGAAGTACTGCTTAGGGCTCCCATGACGAACATTCCGATTAGATTTGGTGTACCGTCATTGCCATTACAGATATGCCATCCCTGCATTTTGGTTCCTGTTTTTCCGCAACCCCCGGACGTGAACAATTGGGAACTGACTTCCCCAGAGTATAATATTATACCTCCGTATGGTGCCTGTATATCCTGTCCGCCGGAATCTTCATCGCGGATTTGCATCCATTTGGCTTCGCCGGCATTCCAATACCAGTAACCGAGTTTAGCCGAATCAGTAATAAACACGATAAGACCATCCTTTTTATTGTTGATATTCACAGCAGCATCAAAGGACATTCTCGGGAACAGGACACCTTTACTTTGAGAGCTGACCTGAAGTATGGCCGATTCATGAGGTATATCACCGTTCTCGGATATGCATACTGCTCCGGTAGGACTTTGTGAGAATAAGCTGCCAACTGTCAGTAAGATACTGGAAATTATCGCTGTGAGTTTGTTGTATTTCATGTTACATCTGTTTCGGTTGCGTTTTATTATGATCCGTAATACTTTCACTGGTCATAACTGATTGTGAATGGCCCTTTATATCCGCCTTCATCCACATTATCATCGATCCTGATAATAAAGGCGAGTACATAATATCGGGGGCGGTTATCGAATTCATAAGTTTTTTTGTCTCCGGCATTCCCAATAACACTCTCGTCAATGGTAAATTCCACTTTCGGTACAGAACCGTTGGAAGTTCTGCCTTCACCTACATGAACAGCGTTAAGATCAATAGTTTCACTCATTCTGATTGCTGTTACATCGCAGTCCTGTCCGCCGAACCATCCGCATCGGTCGGTCCTTCTTGAAAGATATGAACCATCCATACCTCCGTCGGGCTTGCTATAAAATCCATGAGTATGACCATTCTGCACGGTTTCTGACTTCCCTCTCAGAGTATATTCATTTTCGGATGTCAGGTTGTGAGTATGGTTGTGGGTAATAACGCCGACACTGCTGATCGTGTGACTATGAGGAGGCATATTTTCGGCCCTGATGATCAGTTTTGCCGGAGGATTACCGGTTTTACCGATATTGTTATATTGAGGGTCCTTATTCCTGTTTAATAATTGCTGGACAGTTCCTCCGCCAACAATAAATTTTGCCGATAGGTTTGGTGTGTTGTTTTTACCATTGCACAGATGCCATCCTTCCATTTCTGTTCCGGGTAATCCTTTACCCGATTCGTCAAAATTGTCGAATTTGCCATGATACATTATAATACCGCCTAATGGAGCTATCAATGAAGCTGTTCTGTCATTGATCACTTCCAGGGAACTCCATTTTTCACCGGTCCAGTATTGAAAACCCGGATTTTCAGTACCAACAACATATATGGTCAATCCGGGAGTCAAAGGTTTGATGCGATCCCTTTCTGCTGAAGTTAGTGTTGGCAGCAGCAATCCCTTCGTGGTTGAAATGATATGGAGCATGGCCGATTCATGGGCTTCTGCCAGTGAATCAGAAATACAGACGCCTCCGGTTCTCTGGGCCTGTATCATTAGTGTAAGCCCGAGAAAAATAATACCTGTTATAAATATGCGTATACTATTCATTGGGATCGGTTATGGTATTAAAAGGTGAATAGGGAGCTTCAGTTCTCATGATATATACCAGAAGATAGTATGCGGGACGATTGTCAATCGGGACAGGATTTTCCGAACCGGTCTCACCCAGAGTCAGCGAAAGACTACCTGCTGCACTTTCCGTATTTTCTTCGGTTCGCAGTCCCAATCCCTCGGTTTCAAAGAAATATTCTCTTGATTCTTTTGCTTTGTCCCTGACCCGGTATTCGAAACCCGGATCACCGTTTCTGCCATCATCCAGATGTTCCAGATCATGGTAATGAGTGTATTGGTTACTGCCTTCTTTGGTCTGCAGTGTATGAGTATGATTGAAACTCTGTGAAACCGTCGTTTCCGTAATATTATGTTTATGTTCGGGAACGCTGTCCTCACCCAGCGTAAAGGAGTTTTTGCACACATCCGGACCATTGCCAAAGTACCTGTAATCCGCTTTTGGCGAAGTGCTCAGATCCATGGCAGCCACAAACCTGTTGCTTAAATCGGGAGTACCGTCTTTACCGTTACAGATATGCCATCCGAGTGTGCTGGGATGAACTCCGGCACCTGTTGAAGGATCAAAATATGTTGACGATGTGGGTCCGCAATACATAATGATAGAACCCTTCGGATAATAAGACCGGCGAAATTTAAGCTGCTGCCAGCCTCCTGAATAGTACCATATTCCTGCAAATTCAGTGGTATCCATAATATATAACATAAGTCCTTCTGCCGGATTCACAATATTATCCCTTTCTTCAGCAGTCATTTCAGGGATAAGAACACCCTTTGAAACAGAACGTATATCCAGTATGGCCGACGGATGAGGTGGAATAGTGTCGTCGGCGAGAGAAACTCCACCTATCACATTAAAATCCTGCTGTGCAAGGGTTATATTTCCGGAAAAAATAAGTAATAGTATTCCCGTATTGAGAAAAAGTGATCGTATGTTCATGTTCAGTGGTTTGAAATATACATTCTCTTTGTCAGTTTGATTTTTATTCCAGGAGCCAATGTCAGTGAGGTATTTTCTCCAAGTGATACGCTAACTGAATATGCTTGTGCCGGAGAATCAACACTCACATGATGATTCTTTATTATGACAATATCGTTTGCAGTGGGAATGGTTCCGTTACCGGACGGAGAATCCGGATTTTCAGACCAAATACCGGTATGCCATTCTCCGTCGCTGACGGCATACAACACGTTACCCGGATTGATATTATTATTTGTAACGAGTGAAAATGAACCGGTAAGATCACCTGAGTTGCTGACCGAAAAATAGTACCACTGGTTAATCTGAAGGTTTTCGTATGTGATTTTTATAGCCGATTGTCCTGCTGCTGACGAACAGTTTAATTCATCTTGTGAGCTATCATAGAGAGTAAGAACCGGATCGGATAGTGTTCCATAATTACCCCCGGTGATCAGTTTAATAGATATTGTGCGTGTCCTGGCTTTAAACTTAAACCAGACATTATTATTTGGACGTGAATTGGTACAGGATATTTTACCTCCATCGCGTGTAGCACCTACCGTAGTGTATTCCATCAGACCGGATGTCCATCCGGAAGGTGTTGTAATAGTTAGTGCATCTTCGAAATCATCATTTGGATAAAAGGTGTTCAGACATAAGGTAAAGGAACCATGGACCGACCTGTCATCGACCATTATGTAATACACATCTCCAATCGAAAGGTCGTCAGTGAAGATCGTTATCGGACCCTGATAATCTTCAGGTGCTTCCAAACAAGCAATCTCTGAATTATTATGATCAATAAGCCTGATCTGCTGACCTTCCATAGTTCCGTATTCATTCCCGGTACGTAGGGTTATACTGATATCCGGCGATTTTGCAGTGAATCTGAACCAAACATT
>CAYUAV010000198.1:0-6887 GCA_964442665.1 uncultured Bacteroidales bacterium | reverse complement strand
GTTTAAGGAAAGGCCGTTCCGGATTTCGGAACGGTTTTTTCATGCATTAATTCCATCGTCCTTCAATTACCCTGCCGCATGAACCGCATTTACCGTTTTTCATATTATTTGTAAGAATTGCGAATCCCCGGCGTTCAATAACAAGATTTTTACAATTGGGGCAATACGTGTTTTCAAAGGTTTTACCGGGAACATTACCGATGTATACATAGTTACACCCGGCATTCATTGCTATTTCCCTTGCTTTGATCAGTACCTGTAACGGCGTTTCTGTAAGTTGGGTGAGTTTAAAAGTCGGATGAAAACGGCTAAAATGTAACGGATAATTTGAAAACCCATTTGAAACAAGCCATTCACACATACGCTTGATCATATCCATGTCATCGGTCCACGAAGGTACGATCAGGTTGGTAATTTCCAGCCAGACACCGGTATCTTTAAGAACTTTTAATGTAGTAAGCACGGGTTGAAGTTTCCCTGCATTTAGCCGAAGATATATATCATCACTGAACGATTTCAGGTCGATATTGGCTGCATCGAGGTATGGAGCAAGTTTCCTCAGAGGTTGTTCATTAATATATCCATTCGATACCATAACGTTCATAATACCCCTTTCGCGGGCTTTTTTCGATGTATCGAACATATATTCATAGAATGAAACCGGTTCGGAATAGGTGTAGGCAATAGAAGGACAATTATTATCGATACAGGAATCGACAACCTTATCCGGAAAGAGATCGATATTCTTTGTTTTGTATGGCGATGTCTGCGAAATCTCCCAGTTCTGACAGTTAAGACATACAAAGTTACATCCGGCGGTAGCTATCGAAAAAATCCTTGACGATGGGTGGAAATGTAACAGGGGTTTCTTCTCTACAGGGTCAATATGAACCGCACACGGATTTCCGTAAGCAATTGAAAATAATTTTCCATTCGAATTTATGCGATTATTACATACGCTGATTTCACCCGGACGAAGATCGCATTCGTTCGGACAAACTCCGCATCGTACTCCCCTTGGGGTAATTGTATAAAACATCCCTTCATGCGAATATTTCCATAACTCGTTTGAATTACTCTCACCACTTAACCTGCCTATTCCCAGACAATAAACTCCACAAACTCCCGCAACTCCCCGTTTTAAAAATTGCCGTTTGCTTATTGTTTTCATACCCATTTCTTTTCCCCCTCAAACAATAAAGATAAAGTTATTAATAATCACGCTAAATCATGGAAGATATTGTAATTATTAGAAAGAATTTTCCTGTTTGTAGTATCCTTTTTTATTCACTAACCCAATGAATATTCCTATTCCATTCATACCGGCAATGATAAAACAGGTAACTGTAATTCCCAACACAGGAACAAGTAACATAGATATGGCCACAACCCCAAAGGCTGCGCCTAATAAGTCGACAGCATACATTGACGATGCTGCCCTGCTTATATGCTCTGGTGTCAGATGGGTTGCTGCTGCATAAACGTATCCGATAATCGCAGACGGAATTAGAATTAGCAGAAAAAAGAGGAGCCATGTAATTATGGCTTTAGTATCGGGATTATAGCTGATGAGCAGTGGAAAAACCAAAAAATACAATACCAAAACTATCTGCGCAATTCGAAAATATGAGGTATTAATTTTAATCGTCCCGGCGAGGATCGATCCCATAGCCAGGCCGCACATGAAAAAAGCAATTATTAACCCGATAGCACTATAAACAAAACCATATACGATCTGAAAGACAAATATTACAAGCAATTCGGAGGCAGCTCCGCTAAAACCCGCCAGGTAAACACCGGTTGTCAACGGCCGTAAAAACAGAAGCGGAAATAGTAACAGAATTAATAGCAATATTCCTAATGCTCCACCGGAAATATTGAAGTGCGATAAGTAATTGAGGACATTATAAAAAACCGGTAAAGGTTTATCATCTGTATTAATAAGTGAAACCGGCTCAATTTCTTCCAGTATATACTTACTCCTTTCCCTGATGCTGTAATCATCTATATAATACGCATTTACATAAATATTATCGACGGGATTTTTTGTCCATAGTTCACTTATAACGGGACTCAGTGCCGAATCGGATGCCAGGTAGTAATCTCTTTCTCCCGGAATTATCAATACATTTCGGAAATTTTTTTGCAGGGTATTATACATGAGGGCCGAAGTGTTGATCTGAATATCGCTCAGATAGTTACCCGAAGAACTTAAACCATATATAACAACTCCGCCGGGTTTTAAATGCCGGTGTAACATTTGCATAAATTCTGAAGTAAACATCCTGTTGATCTGCAAACTGGACGGATCAGGGAGTCCGATGATCGCAACATCGAAACCGGAAGTGCTTTTGCGCAGATATTTTTTTACATCGTTAAATATCACATGAATTCGTTTGTCATCGGGTAATGGAAAATATTTTTCAGCTATTCTGACCAGCTCCGGGTTTAGTTCGATATATTCAACGGATTGAAGTTCCGGGTACTTAATCAGTTCATCGAGCATTCCGGAAATACCTCCCGAAACCAGCAATACATCTCCGGGATGTTTACGCTGTAGCATAGCGTAATGCACATATTCTTCGCTAATAATGTTATTCTGGCTGGTAAAAAGTAAGGTTCCGTTTTCGAAAAAATTATACTGTCCGGCTTTCTCAGTTACAGTAACATTCCCAAAATAAGTTTCTTTGGATTCGAGTATTTTCTGATTTACAAACAACTCCGACTTTATGAGATTATTCGTATGAAAGTAAAAGGTGGAAATAAGAAGCAGAAGAAGTAACAGCGCTCCAGGAAGGTAACCCCATTTTTTATTTAATACATACAGACATAACAGGAAAAAAACAGCAATAAGCAACAACGATTGCGTGATTGATAACCAGTAGAGCAGCAAAAAAGAAGAAACGAGTCCGCCAATCATACAGCCCACTGCTTCCAAGGCATAAACACGAATAAAACCGTTTCCGGTTTTTTGGACACTCTTAATAAGGAACGCAAAAGTTAATCCCGCCAGTAAACATACTGGAAACAGCATAAAAATTACTACCAGGAAAAAAGACAAGGGACTAACCATAACTCCCGGAGGAAAAATAATGTTTCTCAGGATATTAAGCAGCGGGACATACAGTATCGGTATAATGCTGTAGATGATGATGATTTTTGTAATTGTATCGGCTGATGGCATGCTCGCCAGCCTGCTCCCGATCCATACGCCAGCTCCGTTCAGCAGCATCCATACTCCAAGTGTCCACACCATCAGAATTTCATTGCCCTGAAATACCGTGGTAATTTCGCGAAGTAGCAGAACCTGAATGATCATGGAGAGAAAACCGGAAAAAATGATCAGGTAACTGCTCACAGGTTTACCGGAATATTCAATTGCTGCGGAAAATTCGACATCGCGTTTACCCTTAGTTCTCTTTTTAAAAATACTTTTATAAAAATTCCAGTGCCATGCCAGATGAAATACAGCAATAAAACTCATTCCGATGCCAAAATCGACATGATATTTCAGAATTGTATTTACGAAGGTCCACTCAAGTTTGTAATTTATTTGTATGGTCAGAAGCAGCCCGAGCATGGCTGTAACCAGGAATGTGATCAATAGCAATATATTCCATAAACGCCTGTGCAGCAATTTGGACAGAATACCCATTCTCATAAGGATAAAGCTTAAAGAATAGCACACCACTACTACAACTGCTATGGGTATGAGATGGTAAGGATTTTGCATTACCGGGATTTCTTCGGAAAGTCGTGTTCACTGAAAATAAGTGCCTGGTAAGTATATAGTTCGGCAGTTTTCCAGCCTTCCCAGCCTATTCCGGCTTTATCGCGTGCACAATGTCCCAGAAATTCTTCTTTTGTCCAGCCTGTTTCTTCAGCTACCTGAGGCAGGAATGTCCCTGTGCGGCTGCCCTGTTTCATATAAATGCCCTGTTTCCCGAGTTCAAATTCGTCAATGGAAGTTATTTTATGTAGTGGAGTGAGAACCGAAATCTCAATTTCAATATGCGGTAATTCCTTCAATGTTACCGGCGGGAAGCGGGGATCATTTATCGCTGCTGCAATTGCCATTTGTTCTACAGTTTCGTACAGAGGCTTATCTGCACTAAAATTTCCAATGCAACCCCGCAAATCACTATTAATTTTCAGTGTGACAAAAGCACCGGCCGATACCAACAGGTTGTCTGAAACGGATTTCTTTTCGGGAAGGTTATATGTTCCCGAAGTCAAATAATTTTCGATAGAATTCCTTGCCAGGTTTAACAAATATATTTTATCGGAATTGTCCAGCACAAAACCTGAAGCAGAGTTATTCCCGTTCTCTTTCACCAAGGCCAGAGCATAATATCCAACCACTTTATCTTTTTCGCCATAAGGACTATCGCCCGAATTCATGTAAAAAACTTTTTTATAAGCAACATCATTTTTCTTTTCAGTAATATTCAGCAGCGTATATACTGAGGTCCAGCCACACATTGCAGTAACCAGACCAGCCACTCCCCTGCTTTCACAGGAATATTTCGTCTGTAAAAATTTTGTCGCTGAATTCGATACTATGGCATCAGCCATTTCCGTATCGGAACGCACTGCATCGTCATAGGCCGGGTAATGCGAAAAGTCGGTACTGATAATGAATAAATTCTCTTTAGTCAGGTACGGGGCTAATACGTTTGCCAGTTTCCTGCAATTCGACTCAGAGTCACCACCAATGATAATGGGTATGATCGTAAATGGATTTTTCAGCCAAAATTGCAGGAAAGGTAACTGCACTTCAATACTGTGTTCCGTGAGGTGTGGTTTAGGATCGTCAGTTATAAAATTATTATCGGCTACAAGTTGCATTGACAGCGGATCAATCCCGATATTTCCCAGGGGAGTGGGATAATCACCACGAGTGTATATTGAAGCTCCGTTAAAATACATGGTATGGCTCGACCCGATAAGAAATATATGTTTATATTTTCTGTTGCGATCGATCAGTTTATAGGCTGTTGCAGACACTTCACCGGAAAAAACATAGCCGGCATGAGGAACAATAAGCGCCAGCGGATCCAAAAAATCCTTTTGAACAGCATCGGTAAACAGGGTGTTAAGCATATTCCGCAGTTCGGTTTCCGATGCCGGATAAAATCGTCCTGCAGCATAAGGTTCTCTGTTGATTTTATCAGAGCTTTGTGCACGAACAGGTGAATTTGTCTGACCTCTGCACGACTGTAAGATCATACAACAAGCTATCAGAAAAAGGAATCCGGACCTAAGTGTTCTCATTTTCTTGGGTATTATTTCAACAATATAAAATTACCCAAAAAAGCTATGAAAGTATAGCATTACTATTCGGGATTTAACTTATTTTGGCTTTAACAGATTAAATATTAATGGTATCTGAGTTCTATCGCCCGGATACTCTGAGAAATTATGAATAGATTATTCCTTTTCGTCCCCCTATAATTCATTACAAAATTCACCAAGATATTGTGCCGCCTGTTCATCACCCAGCCGGGCGGCTTTTTCAAGATCGGAGCAGGCATTTGTACTCAGGTTCAGGTAGAATTCCGTTAACGCACGGTTAAAATAATAATCCGGATCGGCAGCATTGAGTACAATAGCTCTTGTGTAATCAGCCAGTGCATCTTCATAATTTTCCATCATAAAGGAAGCATTTGCCCTGTCGTAATAAGATGAAGCTGAATCGGGGATCATTTCAATTGCTTTTGAAAAGAATGCGTATGCCGTATTAAATTTCTCCAGATTAAACCATGCACTCCCTAAAACGGAATATGCCTCAGTAAGGGTGCTGTCAATCATGATGACCGATTCCATATCTTTTATAGCCTTTTTGAATTTGAAAACCTCGTAGTAGACATTTCCCCGGTTAAACAGTGCATCGACATTTGCATGATCGGCCTTTATTATTTTATTATAGTTTTTTATAGCTTTATAATAGTCGTATTGTGCGAACTGGGTATTTGCCAGATAAAACCTTATTTCAATATCATCAGGATTATTTTTCAGCGATTGCCTGAAAAGCACTTCGGCCTTTTCAAAATCTGCGGCATCGTAAGCATTGATACCTTGTTGAACAACCGAATCATTTGGTGTTTGTCCACCAACAGTAATTTGAATAAGCAAGTAACAGGATAACAGGGCGAATATTCTATTCATAGTCAAAATGAGTTTTTATCGTCTATCACAATTTCCGGTATATTTTATCGATGCGGACCCCGTCGTTGTTGCATCATTTGTTGCTGCATATTCCGTCGTTGCATATCGCGTTGCATGTTATGCTGCATCATCCTGTGCTGACGATTCATCATCATCCGGCGTTGAAGCTGCTGATGATTCTGGTACAAATTTTCCTGCCTCCGTATTCTCAACGTCTGCTGATGCCGGTTACTACGCATTATAATTGCCTGATCGCGCGTGTTACTGCGTAATATCATTTTTCCGGCAGGGCCCTTCCTTTCAGGATAGTTTTGTGCATCCTGTCCCGATACCAAAATACTTCCTGAAAGAAATATAATTATTAAAAGTGCTTTTATATACATAGCTATATGTTTTTACAAGTGTACATCTATTCTGCTATCCTGTGTTTTTAAAATCCATTAATGAAATTCTCATATGCACGTTTGTTTCTTTGACACATGAAAACTGAAAAGGTTTAATTTTTGTTTCATTTTTATATACAGACTCATACAGAAATTCTATTTTCGTTTAAAATTAACAACAAAATGGGATCGGAATCAGAGATTAAAAAACGTATCTCGAATTTAAGAAAAACTCTTAACTATCATAACTATCAGTATTATGTTCTTTCACAACCCGAAATCAGTGATTTCGAATACGACCAGATGATGAAAGAACTTATGGATCTGGAAAAGGAC
>CAYUAV010000197.1:0-6941 GCA_964442665.1 uncultured Bacteroidales bacterium | reverse complement strand
GTTGTTCCCAGTTGTATTTTTGCGCCGGGCCGGAAATTATTTTGTATCCTGAATACATATCCTGCAACGAGATCCCTTAAAAGAAACCAGGAAACAAACCCGACGAATATAACTATAAGGCTAATCACCAGAATGTTATAATATGATTTGGTTTGAAAAAGAAGATTGATGGTCCAATAGACAGCTGACAGACCAATGATCAATTCCAATAATGGAATAAGTTTTAATAGAAATTTCCATTTAAGATGTCTTTTAAATAGGAACTTTAGCAAATTGCCCGTAAGGCGAATCAGAAAAAAAGTTCCGGTAAGTATTATAGCAGCAATAAGTATCTTCATAGAACCAGAGATTAAATAAGTTCATTCCTTTCCAGAACCTCACACAATGCTTTTTGCAGGTAACTGTTTATCGTATAGAGATTGGCGGAATTCTCGTGTATAATACCACTCATAAGCATGGCATTCAGAATATTTTCCAACACAGGCATTTCCATGGCAAGAATTTTCAGCAGTTTTTCCTTGGTAAGCTTCTTATGCAGAACCATTTGTGCCAGTATAATCATCCAGTCATCAGGTAATTCTTCCAGCACATTGAAATCTGTAATGGCCGGACTTTTCATAAATAAAGTTTCATTTGAATAGTTATGTATCATAGATAACCATATGTTTACTGCCATGCCCGGATTACCTTCTGAAAATCTGAAAATCTTATTAAAAATACGAGCTAATCGTAACTCAGACATATGTTCTTCATTACTTTTTCCAAAAGAGAAGTGAAGACCACTGGAACGATGTCGCCGTATAATTAAATCTTTAAGATCTTCCGAATCAAATGGTTTACAAGTAATGATTGCAAGAAAATTATCCTCCATCCGATAGAGCGAATTGATATAATCAAAAGAGTAAGTGTTACTAGTGAAAATAAACAGACATTTATGACTATACCTCCGGATTAAATCGTTGATAAGAATAATTACATTTAAACCATCGTCTGTTCTTTCCCACCATAGTTCCAGATCGTGAAATATCAATACGCTATCATGTTTGAGTAGTTCAAGTATATTATAAGCCGAACCTCCCAGGCCGGTTATTTTTCGAAGTTCGTTTTCAAAATCCTTAACATCCGATGAGCTCTGAAGTGGCGGAAAGATATGATGTACTTGTTCAATAGTAAAAAACTTCCGGCTTAAATGCCTGCAAAGGGTTGTTTTTCCGGAATTCTGAATACCATGAATCAGAATAGCTCCCCTGTGGATTGCATGATATCTTTGCAGGGCTTTTTCAAAATAATCTTCCTCATAGGTCCTCATAATCCAAAAATCTTCTCCTATATTGGATTTTCCACTGAATAAACTTATGTAATACGAAGGGATTTTCTTATACGCTAAAGAATCCGGACTAATCATTTCAACCAGATCAAGGAGTCGTTTTTGCAATGAATCATGTTCGGTATCACTGGTTAGCTTCCTGGCCAGTAATATTCCCTCGCTTTGCGAATAGAGCAAGCGAACCAATCTGGATTTCATGTAATTCCAAATACTTTCCCGGAATCGCCCAAAATGTGATACTGTACGTTTCCCCTGATACTCCCTGATTACGTGAGAAATTTCCTTGCTGCTCTTAATGATCTGGTGGGATAATACCGGATCAAAAGCCGATTGGATCATTTTATTGGTATCAGAATCCAGCTCTGAAAGTATATTTTCAATTTTATCTTCTTCAGTTTCAATCTCATGCAATCCCTCAGAGAGAATCGCTACCGATTTTTCATTGAAATTCTCTTCATCCTGAGAAGTATTCTCAAGTTCAAAGCTCATGAATCCGATATGGTCTTTAATACGGTAGATCGTTTTCACTATTTTTTCTGAAAATTTTTGCAGGTATTCCTGAAGTGGAGCAATATATAGTGATTCGATATAATGGTTTATAATCCTTCGTAAAGGAATAGTAAACGTTTCCTGTTCATGTTTCTTAACTTCCCTCTTTTCAACGAATGATTCATCAGAAATAACAGCCGTTTCAGGAATACTCTCGCTTAACGTGGCAATGTAATCACTCAGATATTCATAATCCTGGAAATAATCGAGATTGAAATCGATAATCAATTCCGGAAATTTTGACGCCGATTGTTTTCCATCTTTTATTTTCCTGATCTCTCTTTTAATTATTTTTACTCTGCCAAGTAATTCAACCTGTACCTGTTCTGATAAATTTAGTTTTAAATTGCCCGACTCACTAATTATTCTCTCCTTGAAGGCCTGAACTAAAAGATCGAGATACACCCGGTTAGAGAAATTTCGAATTTCGCTATACCACGTACCAGGAAATTCTAATAGCCGGTTGACTAACCTGTTGTAATATTTATTTTTTCGACGGTTTTTGGAAATAATCCTGTTTATACGTATATTTTCCAGTTCATTGTTAAGAAATTGAAGTGACTTCCTGAAATCCTGTTTTAACTTATTTCCATAAAGTTCAAGTCTGAAATTAATTTCCTCCTGCATTTCCTCACTGCGCTTAGAAATGACCCTTTTTTGTTTAGCAAGAATACTTCCGTAGTTTTCTGAATTGTTAAGGCTTTTTTCAATGGAATCCAGTAAGAAAATCAGGTTTGTTATGTAATGTTTTATATTGGAAAGAAAAATAAGATTTGTATATTGAAAATCGTCGAGTACGGATTGGATAAAATATAACCGGTTTTCGAACAAATAATATCTTACAGCCTTTTTATACTGAATTTTTCCACGCAGGATCCTGGAAAAAGGATGCAAAATCCTTTTGCGAAATTTATAACGTTTTAGTCTTTTTGAATCATGTTCCTGTTTTTTAAATTCACTTCTTTCGTAATGCACGATCAGTTTCTTTGGCAAATTTTTACTCAGTTTATCAAACGAAGACTGATATTTTGCCAATCTCTGTTGGAAAAGTTCTTTTTGTAAAACTAATTTTTCATCAATGAATTGCTCCAAAATTTTCTTTGACTTATAAAACAAATCGTTTCGTGTATTACTGAGAAGTTTTTCTTGTCTGTGAAATTCTGTATATCCGGCAGTTTTATCCAGATTATGTAAAATCATATTGCCAACATGACCAATTTCCGTTAAGAGTATTTGGTTCTCGTTAAAAGCCTGTGTAAATAAGTTATTAAGTATTATATCGTCATTGGACGATCCCTTACGATCAAGTTCTTCAATTGCCGAAGCAATTTCAGCATGTTTTGAAAGTATAAGATCAGGCATTCCAACAGTGGCTGGCTTTCTCACTGTTTGTTTTGATGAAGTTTTTTCATCAGGTATAATATCATACGATTCAAATGTGTTTGATGCATTGATTAACAATATGTTTCCGAGTTTACCCAGTAATTGGTCAACCTCTTTATATGTCTGTTCAATTTTTTCATACCGACTGTTGGGTATCCCAACAATGACCAGATGTGTTTGGGCTGATTCTCTGATAATTATCTCATTCCTTGTTAACTGTTCAACCGCATTATTAATGATCTTTATCTCCATGTCGATCCGGTATTCTTCCAGGATTTTTTCAAGACTAAATTGTATACTGTCATTAAGAGTCGGATCGTTTGTAACAATCATCAACCTGACATACGAGTCTTTCCATTCGGCTGAACTGGTAAGATGACGGATCAGGTTTATGGTAAAAGCAAGGTTCGATCCCCATCCACTCCACCAGATATCGATGTTCTTTTGATCAATGATTTCCATTTCCTCAGTGTGGGATAAAAAGAGAGAATTAAAATTGTTTTTTTCAAGTCTTGAGATAAACTTCAGAAATTCACCTTTATTCCGGTCATTTCTGCTCCATCCCATAAGAACCGTGTTGGGTTGAACACCGCCGTACCCATAAACCCTGATAATTTCATCCATACCGGTAAATACACTCCGGCAATGGTGTGTATTAAAGAAATAATCGTCAGTATTACCAGCGGTAGAATTTGTATTCTCCTGGTATTTAAAAAGAAGATCATCGCTGGTCTCGATAAGGTTAAAACCACTAAGCATTCCTAATTTTCCGGCAATATTTTTACCTAAATTGATCATATAAGGCCGGATATTTTCATCGCCTGAAAACATAATTATATTCGGGCGCCAATTCCGGTTTTGGAGTTTGTTTACTTTAAGTTTTTTCAAACCTGTTTTAACCAGTGAAGCCCAAATGCTGCTCCATGCATCGCCCGATTGAAGGGTTAGTTCTCTTCGTTTCAGAAAAAGGTACAAAGCGCCCAGTATAATTGTAGCTCCTATCATTGCTACAAAATCGAGCTGTACCATAACAATCATTGCCGTCAGAGATCCCAGCAGACTGATCCACACAGGTGTTCTGAAAGCCGGCCTGAAGTCAGCACTTGTCATTGATTCAAAAGCACAGCTAAGATTGAGAAATCCATAGGTAGTTATAAAAAATATGGAAACTATGCGGGCAATTACATTCAATTCTCCTATCAGTATACCTCCCTCGGCAATAATAAATGTGAGCAAAAGTGCATTACGTGGTTCATTTGTAGATTTTGTACCCTTGGCAAACAGCTTGGGTGTAATTTTATCGACCGCAGTTGCCTGCAATATTCTGGGAGCCCCAAGAATACTTCCAAAAGCTGAGGAGAGAGTGGCTCCCCAAATACCTGCAATTACCAAAGCAGGAAATCGAGATATTTTTAATAATACTTTCGGATCGTTTGCCAGGGTATTATGATTAACTGTATTGGAAAAGAAAAATGCGAGTCCGATATAAACAACCAATCCGACAATAATGGCGGATATAGTGCCGAGCGGGATTGATTTCTTTGAGTCTTTTAAATCACCCGACATGGATACTCCCGATTCGAAACCGGTAACAGCGGGAAAGAATATTCCAAACAGAACCATAAGAGGTACTGCAGCAGAAGTAGTGCTTACTATTGAATTTGTGGGCGTAAATTCATGCTTGCCAAAGAAAATTGAAAGAAGGGAGAGAAATATGGCGGCCATGATAAAATACTGTGTCTTTAAGGCCAATGAAGTACTAATAAAAGTAATAATGGTAACTACGAGCAATATGATGCTTCCGGTGAGGCGAATGGTATTTTTAGTTATTTCAAATCCCCAGAAACCAAGGAAACTTTCTGAAAATCCAATAAGATAGAGACTAACACTGAATGAGAGACCGACAAAAAGGGCTAATCCTAAGGTACCACCAATTGGCAGGCCCAGACTTCTCGAAATCATGTAGTATGTACCTCCTGCCTGTAATTTTTTATCAGTTGCTATGGAAGAAACACTCAAACCCGTTGTGATGGAAATAATATGAGCAACTACGATAATTCCGATAGTGGCATATAACCCTGCATTTCCCACTATCATTGGCAGGCGCATGTACATGATCACTCCCAGGATGGTCAGGATCGATGGGGTAAATACACCTCCGAATGTTCCGAATTTATTTGATTTTGCCAAGTTTGATTTTAAATAACATCAGCAAAGATTACTATATATTAACAATGTAAGATGAAAAATACTGGAAAAGTAACAATTTTTATGGGTAAAAGTTAAAAGATCACTATTCATAAGATAAATCTTGTAGCACGGAATCTCTGTTTTTCAGGCCGATCTGAAAAATATTCCAGTTTTATATTCCTCATTGAACAGATTAAAAATTGTACTTCATAGTTTCATTTTCCTGATTTCGATTTAAAGTACCAGACAAATGCATGTAAGAATTTGAAATTATCGAATTAATAAATCATTTTAATTATCCTTTATATCTCAATTTTAAAATCAGAATTATCCAACCTTTTTACTGGTCAATGAAGATAATAAATTTCCAGAAAGCGATACCTTAACAACTTATAGAAACTCATCTTTCAAAAAATATATATTCCAATGAGTTTATGCAATACATTCAGCCTTCAGGATCGTTTCCGATATAAATAACCGAATCAAATCTGGCCTGACTATACCGGCCAATATCTTATTCAAAATTTCATTCGTGTCATTCAGACTTAAAGTTTTTTTAAATACCTTTGTGTCCTTTCAAAAAAGTGTGATTGATAATCAAATACAAAGTTTAAACTCAAATACTATTTAATGATGTCTGACGTAAAACGTGTTTATAAATTCGGCAATAAAGAAGCAGAAGGAAAGGCCGATATGAAGAATTTATTAGGTGGCAAAGGTGCCAACTTAGCAGAAATGAATTTAATTGGAGTTCCGGTACCTCCGGGTTTTACAATTACTACCGATGTTTGTACTGAATATAATCAGCTGGGCAAGGATAAAGTTGTGGCCTTGCTTAAAAAAGAAGTCGAAGCTGCCGTTGCCTATGTGGAGAAAATTATGGGTACCAAATTTGGCGATGCTGAAAATCCGTTATTGATGTCGGTGCGTTCAGGCGCTCGCGTTTCTATGCCTGGTATGATGGATACTGTCCTGAATTTAGGTTTGAATGACAAGGCCGTTGAAGGTATTGCCAAAAAATCGGGTAATGAGCGTTTTGCATGGGACTCGTACCGGCGATTTGTGCAAATGTATAGTGATGTTGTACTGGGTATGAAGCCCGAATCGAAAGAAGATATTGATCCGTTTGAAGAAATTATGGAAACGATTAAGGATGCAAAGAGCATTCATAACGATACCGATCTGGATATAAAAGATCTGAAAGAACTGGTTGTGAAATTTAAGGCAGCCGTTAAGAAAAAGACAGGTCACGACTTCCCTACAAATCCGTGGGAACAATTATGGGGTGCTGTTTGTGCAGTGTTCGACAGTTGGATGAACCCCAGGGCTAACTATTACAGGGCACTTAACCAGATTCCTGAAGAATGGGGCACTGCTGTGAACGTTCAGGCTATGGTATTTGGCAATATGGGTAAAAATTCGGGTACGGGTGTTGCCTTTACGCGCGATGCTGCGACAGGAGAAAACATTTTTAACGGCGAATACCTTATCG
>CAYUAV010000196.1:0-6944 GCA_964442665.1 uncultured Bacteroidales bacterium | reverse complement strand
ATTTTGTACTATGAGGTTTATATCCTTTTCACCGGGAAGTCGGTAAATAGCTATGGTCAGCTTCTTCCTGAGCACTATTTCCAGTGCATTGAAAACGGAATATGTTTTACTTCTGACATCCTGCATGTGATCTGCTACTCTATTGTTTTTCTATAATAATATTTGTAACTCGTGCTACCGATATAAGTTTGCCATTATTTGCCGAAATTTTTACATCCCAAACATGCGTATAATTACCCTTGTGGATAATCTCAGCCCGTGCAACAACTTCACCGGAACTCAGTGTCGAAAGATGATTGCCTGTAACCTGTAAACCCAGTACCTCAAATTTTGTTTGATCGACCAGTAAAAATGATCCGGCGCTGGCGACCGATTCGGCTAATGCCAGGGAGGCACCACCATGAAGTACGCCCATAGGTTGCAACTTATTCCGACTTACAGGCATCCTGGCAGTGATAAAATCTTCGGTGAATTCGAGAAACTCTATACCAAGAAATCCAATAAAAGTATCGCTGCATAGTTGGTTGATGGCTTCAATGGTCATATCATGTAGTTTCTGTTTAACGTCAAATATAAGAAAACCCTCAATAACATATCACGATAATTAAAATACGTTATGTCGCATTTTAGTTTTTTCGGGCAACAATCAGGTTTGAAGCTCCCGGATAAAACGAAGTTACAGATTCGACTGTAAACCGGCTCTTTTTCAGGAGTTCTTCCATTTCTGAAACCGAAAAGTAATTTGCCGATGATGTAGCCAGATAGCTATAGGCATTCCAGCTTCCCGAAATGATTCCCCCCAGCGGTATAAGTACCAGTTTTAAATAAAGCCTGTAAAAAAAACGGACTAATCTCAGGGATGGAACCGAACTTTCAAGGATCAGTAAATGTCCTCCGGGTTTGATGATCCTGTATATTTCACTCATATGCTGTTCGATACGGGTATTATTAAAAGTCAGGTTCCGGAATCCAAATCCTATGGTCATGCAATCGAAAGCCGCATCGTTAAATGGCATTGAGGCCACATCGCCCTGTATAAATTCAATCTCCGGATATGCCAACTTCTCCGCTTTAGTTTTGGCTTCAGCAAGCATATGGCTGTTAAAATCATATCCGGTAACAGTTACAGTTTCCTTTAATAATTTACGAATCAGCAGGGTCAGGTCGCCGGTACCGCAACACAGATCAACTACCGAAGCAGGTTTAAATTCCAGGCATTTGAGCGCTGTTATTCGCCTCCACTCCATATCTTTCCCCAGGGTGAATAAACGATTCACCAGATCATACTTCTTATAGATCATGGAGTAATAATCATGCAGGGGATAATCTTTTACCTGGCTACTTTTCATTTTCTTCTATTCAGCTTAAGGGTTTTGTTTTTCCATACTTGCAAGCTTTTTAAGCACCCGACAGGCTTCAGACAAGGTTAATGTTTTAAACTCATTATTGTCTGCCGAAACCGACCAACCTTCAGTATCAACACCGATCTGTGCCAAAGGTTTCACCTCATTGTTCAGCGAAAATCCCAACCGCTCAAAGCTTTTCAGGGCATAATCCGGAATAGAGGAATTTTCTTTAATTTGAATAGTATGCAAAGTTTTTTTACGCAAAGCAAAATTTCCTGATTCCGCATTAAAAAACAGGGTCTTGTTCCCAAAGACTTTATCCAGGTAATTCTGTCGGATTATTTCTTCCGGGGTACAGCAAATAACACCCTTTTTGGGAAGCATCAGCCAGATCTCGTCGGCGAGCTGTAATGCAAGGTCGAGATCATGAGTCGATACCAGACAGGTGTTTCCTGACGATATGGTAAGGTTCCTGAGCAGCGTCAATATTTCCACACGGTTCGATACATCCAGGTGCGCTGTCGGCTCATCAAGAAGGAATACGGGTGCGTCGGATGCCAGGGCTTTGGCGATGAATGCCCGTTGCCGTTCACCATCACTAATGGTGGATAGCTTCCTTTCGCCGTAACCCGAAAGCCCTGTTTTTTGAATTGCATGCCTGACATGATTTTTATCCTGTCCCGATAAACCGCCAAACCAGTTGGTATACGTATACCGGCCCAGAGCCACGATCTCTTCAACAGTAATATGCTCTGCTGCAATTCTATCGGTAAGTACCGTGGTAATAAGCCTGCTGCGTTCTGTATTGCTGAGATTGGAAAGTTTTTTATCCCGAACTGTTATAGTACCGCCAAGAGGAGTTTGTAATCCGCCCAGCGTGCGAATGAGAGTCGATTTACCACAACCGTTCGGCCCGATCAGGCATACAAAATCACTCTCATAAAGTTTTAAATTCAATCCGGTATGTAAAACAGATTTTCCACTCCGGGAGGAATAACCGATCGTAAGATCTCCGGTACTTAGCATGCTTTCAGCCTTAAGTGTTTCATTCTGCATCAGAATACCGTTTTCATTTTTCGTTTGCCAAGAATTATCCAAAGTACCACCGGGGCTCCAATCAGGGCAGTAATAGCATTTATCGGAAGCATAATATACCTCCCGGGAACCTGAGAAATAATATCGCAGCAAAGCAATAAAACCGACCCGATAAGTATGCAAGCCGGAAATAGTATACGATGATTTGATGTATTAAAAATCATGCGCGATATATGCGGTATAATAAGTCCGATAAAGGCAACAGGACCGTTGAATGCGGTCAGTGAACCCGCCATAATACTCACGCTGATCAGAATAAAATACCGGGTTCTGATAACATTGACTCCCGAAGCCCCGGCATCTATCTCACCGATTAACAGGGCATTCATTGGCTTTATCAGGAAAAGAGTTAACACTAATCCTGGTAATACAAAACAAGACATGATAAGAATATGTTCCCATCCGGCCGCAGAAAGACTTCCCAGAGTCCAGATAACGAATTTCTGAATCAGTTCCGGACGGCTGAAATATTGCAGAATGCTGACAACAGCGGTTGCAAGACTTCCAAACATGATACCCACAATTAGCAGTGAAACCGAATCGCGAATACGGGAGGCGACCAGAACGACCATGACGAATATAAGCACTGCGCCAGCCACTGCTGCTATTACCAAACCGTAATTGGAAGTACCGGCTCCGTCCGGGAAACCCAGTATGCCAAACGACATAACGTAAATAGCAACCCCGAGACTTGCTCCCGAGCTGATGCCAAGAACATACTGCCCGGCCAGAGGATTCCGGAAGAGAGTCTGCATCATCAGGCCGGAAACAGCCAGCCCCGAACCGGTAAGTATTGCATTCACGGCCCGGGGAAAACGCATCTGTAAAACAATATACGACCAGTTCCTGTTTTCCGGGTTCCCGAATAGTATCCGAAAAGATTCTCTGACCGGTATATGAACACTGCCCAGAAACAGGTCTAGTGCTAAAAATAATAACAGTAACAAACATAACAACAAGAAAAAGAAGTAACGGGCACGTAGGGTCATGGTACGATCATTTAATCTTCTCCAAATATACAGGTTCATAAGTTTTCTCTATCAAGTCGGGATGAAAAACCCATACAAGGTCTTTCAGAAGCAGGTCGGGACGCACCACGCCACTTTCATAATAATCATACCCCCCGTTCGGATTTCTGCACTTCCCGAAATAATATACATTCCCCCGCTGAAAAGCTTTCAGCAAGGCGTAGCGGCTTTCGATCTGCAATAATCCGGACCTGCTTCCCGTCGACGGGCCGAACCAGTAATCGGCACCGGCCTGCTTTTCAAGAATAACCTCGAAACTTAGCGGAATACTACCATAGCTCGTATCCGACTTCCAGAAATAATCTGCTCCGGCATCGTTGTAAAGTTTTGCGGGATAGCTTCTGCCCCCCGCGGCATACCATGTACCTTTATAGCTCGATCCATCAAGCACCGTGGGCTTTTGCTTTTCTTCCCCTGCATTTTTCGATAAACGTAAATAATCGTTCTCAATATTCTGGAAAACAGAATCTGCCATATGTTCTTTGCCAACA
Source organism: uncultured Bacteroidales bacterium (assembly GCA_964442665.1). Classification (GTDB taxonomy): domain Bacteria; phylum Bacteroidota; class Bacteroidia; order Bacteroidales; family UBA10428; genus UBA10428. The sequence goes on along the minus strand of CAYUAV010000196.1, from coordinate 2,984 downwards.
AAAGCTGCAACGAATTTTATCCATTCAGTCCGGCCAAGCGGATGCGATTCCATAAATTCGAGATTGTAGGCTATAGGGATCCCTGCCTCTGTAATGACATGATCCACCTCATCTGCAGAACCATAGATATATTTCATAACCAAACCTGGAGACTGGCTTATAACTGCTTCGGCATTCAGATGAACCTCTTCGCCCAGATCGGCCAGTTCGCCGTGCAGGTATCGCCGGTAAAGATCTGTATCACAGATCAGACCTGCATTAGTGGCTGCCTTGACCCGGTTTGTTTCGCCCAGCATGCTGAACATGCCCAAAAAGGTGGAGGAAAGTGTAATTATATCCTCAACAGGCACCTGAATGACAAAATCATTTTCCCTACGGCTATTGGAAACAGTTTTATCATACGTCAGGTAATAGGTTGCCAGAGTATCGCCCTGTTTCCAGGGATTATAAACAACAATGAATGTTTCTGCACCGGATTTTTCCATGGTAAATCCTGAGGCATAGGCAATTTTAACCGAACTTTTTGGGCTATCTGTTGCAGGTAGTCCATCTTTTGTTTGTTTCCCGGACTTATTGTTCATACAGCCGGTAGCTAAAAGTGCAGATATTAAAAATAGCAAAACCCTCATCTTAAGAATATTTTATGATACTGCGGGGTTAGGAAAGCCATACATAAAGGATGGAGTCCGATCCTGAAATCCCCGAGGTATCGAACCATTATAATTGCTGTAACAGCAGGTCTTCTGGCTTACCCCAAAGTTATTCGCCTTCCCGTTCTGTATGGATCAGAATAGTGGCATAATGAATAACAATTACGGGGATCACAGCTGCGGGGGCAGCTCCGGAATCAAATTTCGTATTGGTAGTAAATTACACCGGATTCCCTTTTATATGAATTCACCATTACAGCAAATGCAAATATAGCAAGCCTCGTGAATTTTTATTTATCCGGAGAAAAAAGTTTTATTATCAGAGATGGTTATCCAGTATTGTACCTAGGATAATCATTACAACACCACTAAAAATACCAGCCAAAGCCATTCCTTTTCTTTTCAGATTTCTCTCTCCAAAGAATACAGCTCCGGAAATGAATGAGATAACCACACTACTGCGTCTGATCATGGCAAGCAAGGCTATCAGTGACCCCTCCCTGGACAACGCATAAAAGAACAGAAAATCGGAAAATACCAGTAGTAATCCTATAAGAGGGATGAAGAAGCTCCATGAGAAACCGGATTCTGCATTTTGATTTGAATACCACCAATAAATTACGAGAGGAAGCAAAACCAGTGTCATATAAAAATAATGCCAGGCCTGCATAAAAAGCCGGTCATAACTCGTGAAGAGGTATTTATCATACAGGTTACTGGCAGCTCCCAGAAGGGTAGCTCCAATTGCAGCATATATCCATTTATTATTGAAGAAATGAATTCCCTCCCTTTTTCCTGCCAGTGAAAAGTAATAAAAGAAACCAAGAACGGTAATAATCCCCAACCATTGAAGAAGTGTAAATCTTTCATTGTAAATTATCATGGCTGCGATCAATGTCCACATAGGACTAGTAGATCGTATCGGAACAGCTATGGTCAGAGGTAGTTTTCTCAACGCGTTATAGGCCAGGAACCATGATGAACCTACAAGGATGGATTTGTAAAATGCCAGTAAATGCAGATGGATATTCCCCTGAGGGATAAATAATAAAGCTTCGCTTTGGATTATTTTCTTCCCGGATAATACGACAATAGGCAGGAAGATCAGAGAATTGGTGACGCTTGACAGGAACAGAACAGGAATAACGGGATTTTGGTTCAGCACTTTTTTACGTACTGCATCGTAGAGCCCCAGGAATACCGCCGAAAAGAGTCCGTAAAATACCCACATGCGCTTCGGTTAAACCGCGAAGATAGTAAAAATACTACCTGGTGCATAGCTGTTAAATCTAGTACAGAATAAATTTGATTTTAATTATTCTTTCCCCAGCGGAGAAAGGTTTATATCACTAAATGACAGGGGATGTCTTTTTATTATCCAATACCCAGGTAAAAATCACAGCATCTTCACATGCAACTCAGACCTGTTCACGAAAAAAAAGGGGTCTCCTTTCCCGGAGACCCCCTCTAATCCAACAACTTGTTATACTAATTCACAGTAACCCTTTTTGCTACTGAAATCTGATTGTTTACTGCTTTTACGATGTATATACCCTTAGGAACATCAAGATTGAGATTGATGAACTGCTGATCAATACTCAGTGTCTGATATACCACTTTGCCGCTCATATCGAACATTCTTATCTTCGTGGCTCCGCTAAAGTTTTCCATTTCAATGGTAAAGATACCGTTCTCAGCAGGATTCGGGTATATCATGATATTAGGTATTTAATGTCCAGGTTGCAATAGTAGTTTCACCAACTTTTAGACGAATTTGTTCGCTTCCAATTGGTCTAATTGACATTGTCCGAAGTACCAGATACCAAAGTCATGCATACGGATCCATTACTATTGGTCCAAAATGAATAGGTAATAATCGTTATTCCGGCCCGTTTGATTTTTGGTTATTACCTGGGTGGTTTATTTGTCGCGACACACACGAAAACCCTGATCGGGGCCCTTACCATTTGCTTCGAAACTGCCTCTGTAAGAAGACTCGCAGCAGTATTTGGCGCCGAGCCAACCGCCGCCCCTCTGAACCCGGAGATAGCCCATATACACCGTCATGCTCCTATACCAATCCTCGCACCATTCCCTCACATTACCCGACATATCGTAAAGTCCTAATTCGTTGGGTTTCTTCAGGCCAACTGGTTTTGTTTTACAATGGTTTTTTTCTATCGCAGGCCAGTGCCAGTATCCTGTTAAGGTTGTATCTCCGGAGTTTCTCCAATACCATGCTACTTCATCTATATCATCGCTCCCGCTGTATGTGTAACTCTCGCTCCTCCGGCCTCCGCCTGCAGCATATTCCCACTCCGCTTCCGTCGGCAG
>CAYUAV010000195.1:0-6952 GCA_964442665.1 uncultured Bacteroidales bacterium | reverse complement strand
CTCTTGCCATTTCAAAGATCAGACTTTGAGGGTATTTTTGAAGCCATGAACGGCCTGCCGGTAACTATTCGTCTGCTCGATCCACCGCTTCATGAGTTCGTGCCCCACGAAGAGGAAAACCAGAAAGAAATGGCGAAAGAAATGGGTATTTCGGTTGATGAAATAAAACATAAAGTCGAAGACCTGAGCGAATTTAATCCCATGTTAGGTCACAGGGGTTGCCGCCTGGGGAATACCTATCCCGAAATCACCGAAATGCAGGCACGTGCCATTATCGAAGCTGCTGTTAATATGAAGAAAAAAGGGATCAAGGTTCTCCCGGAAATTATGATACCATTAACCGGAACCGAAAAGGAACTTAAAATGCAGGAAGAAATCGTGCGGGACATAGCCGAAAAGGTACTTAAAGAAAAAGGTGAAAAGGTTGAATATATGGTGGGTACGATGATCGAAATACCACGTGCAGCGCTAATTGCCGATAAAATGGCGCAGGTTGCCGAATTCTTCTCGTTTGGAACCAACGACCTTACACAAATGACCTTAGGTTATTCGCGCGACGATGTGGGCAAATTCCTGCCGATATACCTGAAAAAAGGTATCCTGAAGAACGATCCGTTCCAGGTACTCGATCAGGAAGGCGTTGGTCAGCTGGTTGAAATGGGCGTGAAAAAAGGCAGAAGTTCCCGAAGCGATCTGAAAGTCGGAATATGTGGTGAACATGGTGGAGAACCATCCTCAGTTGAATTTTGTCATCGGGTAGGTATGAACTATGTGAGTTGTTCTCCTTTCCGTGTTCCTATTGCACGCTTAGCTGCTGCCCAGGCCTCACTCAGATAAGATTATCCGCTATTGGGCATAGAAAGAGGTTATCATGTAAAAGATAACCTCTTTTTTTTTTGTAATTTGTCGATTCACTTTTAGCAGCAACCTGAACCAAAGAAATCTCTGTGAGATTCGACCAGCTTCTGCAATGATTTTACTTTTGACTTATCTTTTGGGGTAATATTGATTGTAATACCCTCATCTGAATTTTCGACCCTGAAGTCGAATTTTTCATCCAGACCACAATGATTAGAACCACAACAATTAAACATAATACATTTCCTCCATATTTTATAGTTCGACAACAGTCGAACAGAGTTAATAAAAAAAACTAATCAAAGTAATTTTTCATTTCTTCGATCAGATCTTGATTTATAGTACAAACAAGCGCTTGTCCGTCTTTTGCACAGGAAATAAGTCCTGCAGTTTGTAATTCTTTGAGATGGTGAGAAATAGTCGAACGGGATATATTCATACACTCACATGCCCGTGTAAAAGCTCTCTGAACGCCACAACATTCCGATTTCGGCATGGTTTTCTGCCAATAATAGATCATTCTGAACAGGTTCAATCGTTGCTCATTTGACAGAGCTTTAAAAATCAATGCCATCTGTTTACTGTCCATTTGTTTTATAGTTCGAAGATTATCGAACAAATATAAAAATAAAATTATAAAATCAAGTACTTAGCAAAGATTTTTATTGATGATGGAGGAAGTAATTATGATTCTGGCCAATTTTGTGAAATTCAATGTATTAGTCAAGTACATACTCAATCTTTAATTGCTCCTTATTGGTTCTCTTAAGAAATAGTAATAGCACTGAAGATTTAATCAGGAGCCAGAATTTATAATAATTATTGATCCTGATCCTGCATTTCATAATTCTCTCGGGCGGTAAATTTTTTATCTTTTGAAAAAGTTCCAGATAATAGATATATGCGCAATAAACCCCTAACCGGACCCCTTTTTTAAGCATTTTGATACCTTGAAAAGCTTCCCTGAAATTCTTTTCAATATCATCTTCAATGCCACGCTTATTAATAATTGTAAGTTTTTCAAAATTAATGCCCGGGAAATAAATTCTGCCTCTTTGTAGATAATCCTCTTTCAAATCGCGCAAAAAATTTACCTGCTGAAAGGCTCTCCCTAAAAACCGCGCAGAATCCTTTAACTGGTTAAATTGCTGTCTGTCGCCGAAATAATAAACCTGCAAACACATCAATCCCACAACTTCAGCCGAGCCATAAATATAAGTTTTGTACTTTACGTGGCTATATTTTTTTTCAGTCAGGTCCATTTCCATGCTGTGTAAAAAAGCTTCGATTAACTCCCTGTCAATTGAATAGGTATTAACAGCCCACTGGAAACTATGGAGTATGGGATTTGTACTTATTTTTTCATCAATAGCCTGGTAGGTGTCCTTCATAAATTGACGCAAAAGTTCTTTGCTATCGAAATCGTGAAAGGTATCGACAATCTCATCGGCTAACCGGACAAATCCATAGATTCCATAAATGGCTTTACGATATTTCTTCCTCAGTAATCGAATACCAAGAGAGAAGGAAGTACTGTAATTATTTGTTATCAGTTTACAACAGTCGAGAGCAGTTTTAAGATAAATGTCCATAATATTTGCATATTCTTTCAACAACAAGTTTTGAACTTATAATTACCATAGGTAAACCTGTTCCCGGAACTGTAGAGGCGCCTACGTAAAAGACATTCCTGAATTTCTCATCATAGTTCCTGGGCCTGAGAGAAGCCATTTGGTCGAGATTATGCGCCAGACTAAGGCCTGAGCCACGATGAAGGTTAAAACCTGATTCCCAGTCTAAGGGCGTCATTACCTTTTGGGTGAGAATATTATCCTGCAAGTTATAACTAATTCTATGCGAAAGGTCGTTTATAATCGTTAAACTGAAGTTATCCTTATCGGACCAGTCGGGTTTAAATTGCAAATGCGGCACCGGACAAAGAATGTAAATGCTTTCACAACCGGAAGGGGCACATTCCGGATTATTCTTCGAAATAACATTCACATAATAGTAAGGTTTGCTCATATCGGCCCTGTTCTTGAATATCGATCCTGCATAATCCCTGAAATTATCACCCAGAAAATAGTTATGCTGCTCAAGGTTGGGTAATTTACCCTTAATACCAAGGTAAATGGTAAAGGGAGCCATGGTCCATTTCATCCTGTCGAGCCGTGATTCACTGAATTTCCTTCTGCCGAAAATTTTACCCCTCCAAAGCGCTGCATCGGCATTAACTATAAATAAATCGGCATTCCAACTATTTCCATTACTGTCGGTCAAACTGGAAATATATTTCCCTTTATTTTTATAATCAATTATCTCAGTGTTATAGTGAACAGTAATATTTGCCTCCTGCAATTTTTTGAGTAAAAATTCAACAAGTTTATACATGCCTCCTTTCACATTGTGGTAGCCATTATGTTTCAGCTCAACATAATTAAGAAGCGTATAAACCGCTGAAGTATCGTATGGTGTTCCCCCAAGAAAGAAGGCGACCAGTGAAAAAATCTCCCTTACATCACGCGAATGAAAGTTCGAAGCAACTTCATCCCAGAAAGAATGAAATAAAAGCGGTAAATGTTTAATGGGGACTTTAAATAGTTGCAACAAATATTCCAACAAGGTATCAAAGTTGCGCTTTATTATGCGGTTTTCTGTATCGTGGTAAACTGCTCCGGTTTTTTCCAGAAAGTGATCAATTTTCCGTTCAAAGTCAGATTCCACGTATCTGAATTGTTCTGCAAGCTTCTTTTTATCTTTAAAAATCTGGTATTTCCTTGCAGGATTTATAAAATTCACTGAATACAATGGTTCCAGCGCATCGAATTCAAACTGGTTTTCACTATCGATGTCCTTTAAAAACTCGGTAAATTCATAGGTCATACTAAAAAAAGTAGGTCCTGCATCCCAGGTAAATCCATCCTGTTGAATACGATTTAACCGGCCTCCTGCCGTCGAATTTTTTTCGACGATCTGAACATTAAACCCCCGCTTCGACAGACGTAGAGCAGTTGATAATCCTCCTAATCCAGCTCCTACAATCAATACATTGTTATTCACACTGAGTAGAATTGATCATTTGTTACGAAAATACATCTTATTCTTGAACAGATATGAAAGGAACAAATCAACAATTTGTTCAATAGTAAATATTAAATAATCGTTAACATAGTGAAACTGAATCTGATTTTTTATGAGTAAGCTTATCTGACTATATTTGCTGGCTAACACAGATATTTTTTTATGAGAAAGCTATTCGGCAAGTTCGATTTCAGGGAAGTACGAAAATTTATATTCATATTTTATACTATTGGTATTGTCGGTTTTATGATACCTTGGACCTTCAGGTATTTTAAAATATTAGTGGGTCCTGCCTTACTATTGAATGTTTTTCTTCTTATATCTTTTCACGAACCTCTAACTATAAAAAATTATCTCCTTTTTATCGCTATTATCATTTCAGGATTCCTGATTGAAGTATTTGGAGTTAAAACATCGCTTATTTTTGGTAGTTATGAATATGGAAAAGTGCTTGGTCCAAAACTATTCGATACCCCTCTGCTGATAGGATTAAACTGGCTTATGCTAACATACTGCTCTAGTATCCTGGTTTCATATATAAAACTGAATATAATACTCAAAGCATTAACCGGAGCAGTTATCATGACACTTTATGATCTCATTATGGAACCAGCAGCTATATGGCTTGATTTCTGGAACTGGAAATCAATGACTATTCCCATTAGGAACTATGTTGGCTGGTTCACTATTTCGTTGATATTTATGTTATTATTCTTATCTCTGGCAAAACAGACTAAAAATAAGCTGGCTCCGGCACTGTTTATCGCACAAACCGTATTTTTCCTTTTTCTATCATTGCGAGTCTCGCTATTTCAAACGTAGAAATATGAACAAAAATCTCATCTATAATGACCCAAACCATATAACCTTATTCTAATGGCAGGTAATAGTTCTGCTGATCATAGTATGCAACTAATGAAAATGCACGGCCTCTGATTATCTGCTATAATACCGATTTTTGTAGGATTTTTAAAAAAAACTCTGATCTTTGCACAGGTTTTTTAATAAGAACGTGTTTTTGATAATAAAATTTATTAGCTTTAATTAAAGTAGATTTATTAGCGTTATTTAACAAATTAAAACTACACAGCTTCCATTATCACCTAGACACAACCCTTTTGTTAATAAATTATTGAAGATTTTATTCGTATAAAATTTTAAGTTTGTATACACAGGTAGTTAATCGATATAATATTATTCCTCCTGACGCAACCATTTTATACGGTTTCGTCTCTAATGTATTGTTTGGCTAATTAAATGTAAATCATGACAAGGTATACGTTATTAAAAACACTGGTTAAATTAAAAAGAATCCTAGTTGAAAAAACTACGCCGCGCTGGCTTGTATTCCTCGCTGACGTTGCCATAGTTTCCGGAGGTGTTTTTCTGGCTTTTTTACTGCGCTTTAATTTTAAAATTCCGAAGGACTATCATGCAACATTGCTATTCGCTGAAATTATATTCTTAAATGTTCGCATTGCTTTTTTCTCCGTGTTCAGAGTGTATGCTCACATCATACGCTATACCAGTCTGAATGATATCAGGAGGATTTTCGCTACTATTAGTCTGGGTAGTTTGGCAATAGCAGCAATAGCATTCATTGGCAGATTAACGAAAGCTTATCCTGTTATCCCGGTTTCAGTTATAGCTATTGAATTTTTTGTAAGCTTATACTTCATGGCTAATTTAAGGATACTGGCAAAATATATATATCTACTCCTTTTTAACTATGAACTGTCCAGCAGCAAGGCTCTCATATTCGGCACCCGCGAATTGGCTGTACTTGCCAAAGAAGCTTTGGAACTGAATCCGACAAGGAAATATAAAGTACAGGCATTTTTTGATTCCAGGCCTATTGGCAAGAAAAACAAACTAATGGGTCTTACCATACATGAAATTAAAAACCTCAAACCCTTATTGTCAAAATATGATATTACCCATGTAGTTTTTGCCAAACGTGATATAACCGATAAAGAAAAAGAATATATAGCCGGCATATGCATACAGGAAGATATTAAAATGATGACTATTCCTGATTCATGGCTCGAAGGAAACATCAGTAATAATGAAATCAAGGAGCTCAAAATAGAAGATGTTCTTAACCGAAAACCCATTAACCTGAATAATGAACATATTGAAAATACCCTCATGGGTAAAAATATTCTGATTACAGGAGCTGCAGGATCGATAGGAAGTGAAATTGTCCGGCAGGTGGTCAATTACAGTCCTATGCGTGTTATTTTGATCGATCAGGCAGAAACGCCTTTATATGAAATAGATCTTGAAGTTAAAGAACGATTTAATTTTGCCAATTTTGAGACTATCCTTGCTGATATCACAAATAAAGACAGGATCGATAAGATTTTCGAGATAACAAAACCTGATATTGTATATCATGCGGCTGCTTATAAGCATGTCCCCATGATGGAAAGCAATCCGACGGAAGCCATAAAAAATAATGTATTAGGCACAAAAATACTGGCTGATTTAGCCCATAAGCACAAGGTTAAGAAGTTTGTAATGGTGTCGACTGATAAGGCAGTAAATCCGACAGGAATAATGGGTGCAACGAAACGCATTGCTGAAATGTACACCCAATCATTAAATGATATCAGTAATACCAACTTCATTACTACACGATTTGGCAACGTGCTTTACTCAAATGGATCCGTTCTGCCTCGTTTTCTGAAACAAATCCAGGAAGGGGGTCCGGTAACGGTAACGCACCCAGAAATTACCCGCTATTTTATGACCATTCCAGAAGCCTGTCAGCTGGTGCTGGAAGCCAGTGTAATGGGTAATGGCGGTGAAATTTACCTGTTCGATATGGGAAAGGCCGTGAAAATACTCGATCTGGCGAAAAATCTTATCAAATTCACTGGGCACATAGTTGATAAAGAGATAAAAATCAAATTTACGGGTCTTCGACCTGGTGAAAAATTATATGAAGAACTTTTACTGGAGTCGGAAAGTAATAAACCGACACACCATCCAAAGATCCGGATCGCCGAGG
>CAYUAV010000194.1:4752-6965 GCA_964442665.1 uncultured Bacteroidales bacterium | reverse complement strand
CGATCTCATCAATAAAAACAATACCTTTTTCAGCGGCTTCTACATTATAATCAGCAACCTGTAAAAGCCGTGTTAAAATACTTTCGATATCTTCTCCTACGTATCCTGCTTCGGTGAGCACCGTGGCATCGACAATAGTAAAAGGTACGTTTAAAAGACGGGCAATAGTCCGTGCAAGAAGAGTTTTTCCGGTGCCGGTTTCACCGACAAGAATAATATTGGATTTTTCGATTTCAATATCATCGTCTTTTCGATGATGATACATCAGTCTTTTGTAATGATTATAGACAGCAACCGACAGGTATTTTTTTGCCTGGTCCTGCCCAATAACATAATCATCAAGGAATTTTTTAATTTCGGCAGGTTTAATAAGTTGAATGGAATTGATATCAAAGTCGCCGGTTTTTTTAAGCTCTTCCTGAACAATCTCATATGCCTGCTCAATGCAATTATCGCATATATGGCCCGATATCCCTGCAATTAGCAGGTTTGTATCCCGTTTTTCCCGTCCGCAGAATGAGCACCTATCCATAATAATCAATTATTTTTTCTCTTTTTCAAGTACTTCGTCGACCATGCCGTATTCCATAGCTTCTGTAGCTGTCATCCAGTAATCACGGTCCGAATCTTTTTCAACTCTTTTAATATCTTTCCCGCTATGATCGGCAATGATTTTATATAATTCATTGCGAAGTTTAAGTATCTCGCGAGTGGTAATTTCGATATCAGAGGCCTGGCCTTGTGCACCACCAACCGGCTGATGGATCATGACCCTGGAATGTTTCAGTGCCGAACGTTTTCCTTTTTGACCTGCGCACAGCAATACTGCAGCCATCGAAGCGGCCATACCGGTACAGATTGTTGCTATTTCGGAAGTTACATATTGCATGGTATCGTAAACCCCAAGACCTGCATGAACTGCGCCACCGGGTGAATTAAAATAGATCTGAATATCCTTCCCGGGATCGGTAGAATCGAGATAGAGAAGCTGAGCCTGAATTACATTGGCAACATAATCATCGATTGGCATCCCCAAAAAGATAATCCTGTCCATCATCAGTCTTGAAAAAACATCCATTGATGCTACGTTCAGCTGCCGTTCTTCAATAATAGTCGGCGAAATCCAGTTATTATATACAGAAGTGAATCGCTGCAGATTCATGCTGCTTATACCTCTGTGCTGTACTGCATATTTTTTAAAATCATTAACGTCTTCCATGAACCTTGAAATTAGCTAAGGTAAAGGTAGCATTATTTTTCGAACAATTTATTGAATTTATCAGAGCTGATCTCCTTTTCATCGATTTTTGCGGTACTTCTGATAAACTCGATTACTTTATTTTCTACGGTTCTCGATTTGATATTGTTTCTATCTTCTTCTTTTTCGAGTATTCGCTGGGCAAATTGTTCCAAATGCTCATCGGGAACATTGTTCATACCATACTGGCTGAATTGCATCCGCGCAATATCCTTTGCGACAAGCCTCATATCTTCATCCGAGATTTCCAGATTATTCTCTTCAACGATTTTATCCTTAATCAACTGCCATTTAAGATCCTCTTCGAACTGATTAAAATCTTTCTCTATCTGCTCGTGCTTAAATTTGCCCTCATTAATTGCCAGAAGCCAGCGTTTCAGAAATTCCTCCGGAAGAGTCATCTTGATATTCTTAATAAGTGACTCTTTTACATCGATCCGGAAGCGATATTCACTATCCTGTTTTAATTGTATTTTAGCATCTTCGGTAATTTTAGCCCGGAATTCTTCTTCTGTATTTACTGTTCCGGGGTCATATATTTTATCAAAAAGTTCTTTATTGATTTCAGCTCTTTGGAAATGCGTAATATCCTTAACGATGATCCGGAAATTACCTTCCAGTGAGCCAACATTTTTATGCTCGATTTTAAGGATTCCAGCAATTTCAGCCTCACTTGGATAAGCTTTTTTCAGATCGACTATTAATGTGTCATTCTTTTTTGCTGATAGCATCTTCTTTTTAATACTTTCGTCTTTTATAAGTTCAATTGATAGTCTGGCATCCTCAACATGAATTCCATCCGACAGAGTTTCATCATTACTATCAAGCTGTTGTGTATCAGCTATTATTATATCCTTTTCTGATGGTGTTTCAACACTTTCAAAATCCCCGAATCGTTCTCTGTAATTTTCAACATATTTTTCGATCAGTGTATCATCGACCTTTATCAGGTAGT
>CAYUAV010000194.1:3331-4742 GCA_964442665.1 uncultured Bacteroidales bacterium | reverse complement strand
CGACATTTTTGCTTCAATCTCTGGAGCCAGACCCAGATCGAATTTAAATTCGAATGTTTCGTCTGTATCCCAGTTGATCAGGGTTGTGTCACCTTTGTGTGGCAGTGGTTCTCCCAAAATATTCAGTTTTTCCTCGATCAGGTATTTAGAAATTGATTCGGAGACAAGTTTATTGATCTCTTCAACCAGAATGGGTTTTCGATACATTTTATTGATCAGGCCGAAAGGGACTTTACCGGGACGAAACCCGTCAATACGAACCTTTTTACGATAATCGTTTAAAACCTCTGATACTTTCGATTCATAATCAGCTTTATCGAGTTTTATACTCAGCACTGCATTTAATTTGTCGATGTTTTCTCTAGAAATATTCATAATCCAACAGTTTTACCACTTTTTTTTTGATAAAAAACCGCCAACACCGATGCATTTTCGCAAGTATTAGCGGCTTACGATTTTGTGCGGATGAAGGGACTTCCCGATAAGTATCGGGATAAACTTCTTGTCCCTTTGTCTTTTCATCGAAAAGCCGCAACATGCACATGCGTTCATGTTGTCATCCTTACTACGTGCGGATGAAGGGACTCGAACCCCCACGCCCGAAGGCACAAGATCCTAAGTCTTGCGCGGCTACCAATTACGCCACATCCGCAAAATGAAGCGCAAAGATACTATAAAATTATAAAAATGAACTTGCCGCCTTAAAAATTTGTAATGAAGTCACATTATTATTTTTACCGATAATCAATTAATATTGAGGTTTTTATATTTGAGTCTTTCAGAGAATAATATCAATTAAGTATAGATAATTTGAACTTTTCAATTTCTGCATTGTATTAAGTTTACAATCTTTATAAATCATTATTCTATGAAATTAAAACAACTATTATCGATAGGGTTACTTTTTAGTAATCTGGTGCTTTTTGCACAGAACGACTTATATCAGTCGGATAAATTAAAAAAGGTTTGGGATACCAAAGGATTAAATGTACCCGAAAGTGTCATGCCGGTTTATGATAAAGGGATATTGTATGTTTCAAATGTAGGAAGTAATAACCCGGCTGCAAAAGAGAAAAATGGATTTATTTCAGTTCTGAACGTTGACGGAAGTATAAAAAACCTCAAGTGGTGTTCAGATCTGGATTCTCCAAAAGGTATGGGACTTTATAACGGGTTTTTATATGTTACGGAAGTCGATAAGATTTCAAAAATAGATACAAAAACGGGAGAAAAAGTAAAATCATTTCCGGTCAACGGAGCAACCTTTCTTAATGATATTGCAGTGAACAAAGACGGTATTCTTTACATTACTGATTCAGGTACTGGTACGGTATATAAACTGGAAAACGACACTGTCAGTGTATTGATAAAATCAGATGAATTCCCGTCTCCCAATGGCATAACCGAAGTC
>CAYUAV010000194.1:1489-3321 GCA_964442665.1 uncultured Bacteroidales bacterium | reverse complement strand
GGTAATTGCAATTGATCCTGAAACACTGGAAGTTGAGGATTGCCTACTGAATACCGGTGGTGTCGATGGTCTGGTAATGGCCGAACCGGGTGTATTTATATTTTCAAACTGGACCGGGAAGATATACCTAATGAAAAAAGGCGTAGAAAAAGAATTATTACTGGATACTTCATCGACAGAGAGTTCTAAAACAGCCGACTTTGGATATATAGCTAAACTCAAAAGAATATTTGTACCTACTTTTTTTGGTAATAGCGTGGTTTGTTATGAAATCACATATTAAGCTAAAGATTACATACCTAAATTAAAGTATGAAATCAAAGACTGCTTCACATATTGAAGCGGTCTTTTTTAATTTATTCCCCTGAATATTATTCGTAAATCAGATTTAATCCCGATTTTTTAGTAATTTATAATTGAAAATGAGAATGTATCATAATATATTCGTAAATGAATCAGGACAAACCCCGCATTCTGGTTGTTGACGATCAGATGCAAAATAGGTTGCTTGTGGTAGAGTATCTTGAAATACTCGATGTTATTGTTGATGAAGCAGCTTCAGGGAAAGAATGCCTGAGAATGTTATCTGAGAAAGATTACCTGTTGGTAATTCTGGATGTTCAGATGCCCGACCTGGACGGGTTTAAAGTGATAGAACTCATGCACAATGATCCGAAAACCGCCGATATTCCGGTGGTCTTTGTATCGGCAGTATACGATTCGGAAGAATATATTTTGAAAGGCATTGAGAAAGGCGCGATCGATTTTATTGCCAAACCCATAAATCCGCCGATCCTTAAAACCAAAGTACAGAATTTCATTAAGCTGTACGAAAAACAGCAAACTCTCGATCAACTGGTCAGATCGCTGGAAACCATTAATAATCGTTTATTCTATAGTGAAAAGAAGTTAAAGCAGATAACGCAATCGGCCAGGGATGCAATTATTTTGCTGGATAAGGATTTTAAAGTTAAATTCTGGAATAAAGCATCGAACCAGATTTTTGGCTATTCCCGTTTCGAGATGCTCTATGAAAATTTCTTCGATCATGTAATTACAGATAATTCCAAGGTTAATCTGAAAAAGTTTATTGAAACAGTAGCCGAGGGTAATGGCAAAACACAGCAAAATTCAATAAGAATAACAGGAAAAAATAAAGAAGGGAATGAATTTCCCATCGAATTATCGCTTGCAAATTTTACAGAACGCTCGGGAGAAGTGAATTACACGGTTGTAATCAGGGATATTACGAAAAGGGTTCTGATGGAAAAAGAAGCTCTTAAGACAAAAGAGTTAAAGGAATCGAACCGGGTAATGAAAGAATTTATGGACAGTGTGAGCCATGAATTACGTACTCCGATGAATGCAATTCTGGGAATATCAAATATGCTTACAAAATATGGTTCGGATAATTTAACCGCTAAACAACGTGAAGGTCTTGAGATTATTAACCACAGCGGTGAGCGACTGTTAGATCTGATAAATGATATACTTGATCTTTCGCGAATTGATGCTAATCGATTGATTGTGAATAATGAGCCGGTTGAATTGGACAATTTCCTGGCTACACTTCATAGTATGGTATTAAGTTTGATCGGTGAAAAGAAAATTAAATTCCATATCCGGAAAAGTGCCGGTGTCCCGAAACGTATTCTCAGTGATTCGAAAAAGCTTAACCAGATTCTGACGAATTTGCTTGGTAATGCGGTAAAATTTACACACAAGGGAAAAATCATCCTGTATATTCACTATTTCGAAAATCGGCTATATTTTGAGGTCAGTGATACAGGCATTGGAATTGCAGAAGAGCACCTGGAGAGTATTTTTGAACG
>CAYUAV010000194.1:0-1479 GCA_964442665.1 uncultured Bacteroidales bacterium | reverse complement strand
CGTTTCCAGCAAATCGATAATTCCGAGACTAAAGAATTTAAAGGGACAGGTCTGGGATTAAATATATGTAAAAAGCTCATTGTGCTTATGGGTGGCGAAATCAGAGCCGAAAGTGAACCGGGACAGGGTACTGTCATGAAATTTTACCTGCCACTTCATCAAATTGACGAGGATTTAAAGAACAGGAATATTACTGAGGGACCGGGCATAATAAACCTGAAACAACTTGAGGCAATAAATACTGATGCTCCGCTGGCAATGATTATTCAGGATCATCCCGAACAGCATTTCTGGTATGCAAATCTTCTTAAAACCAGGGGTATTGAGTCGTTTGCATGTAATTCATCGGGGGAGGCATTACAAATTATCCGGCATTATCTGCCTGATTTATTACTTCTGAAAATTGAAATGCCTAAAATTCATGGGTCTTCATTTATTGCCGATATGGCCAGGGAAAAGAAATTGCACAGCATACCCATTCTGGCTTTTTCACATGTTGAGGATTACCTGATTAAGGAAATTCCGAATCCGATGATTCTGCTTAAAGAACCCGTTAATGAGGAAATGATTTTACAAGCCATTGATGAACTAAAAGTTAAACCCGACAAACAATACTATGAAAGTCTTATTTTGTATGAAAAGGAGAACCGGTTAAGAGATATGATGTCTCAAAAAGATCAGACTGTTTTCAACTACTCGTTTGCATATATCAGACTGATTATGGCTCGGAGTAAAATAAAATACCTTATCCTGGATGGGATCGATATTGACGGTGAAAATTTTAAATTGGTGAAATGGTTTATCGAAAATAAAAAATATGAACCGGAGAATATAATTGTGGTAATTGGTAATAAACCATTTGATCTCATCCTTGAAGAATTGAAAAAATTATCGAACTGCCGTTTTGCAGGATTACAAAATGTAAAGAAAATAGGTTCCATAGAATCAGTAATACATTCACCAGATACTATTCTTTCACCGGTTATTGCACCTGAAAACCTTAATTTTGATGAAAACCAGTAAAATATTAATTGTCGATGATGAACATGCCAATCAGTTTTTGCTTGAGGGACTGCTTGCTGCAAATGGGTATGATACCATGATAGCCGGAGATGGAGAAGAATGCCTGAAGCGACTTGAGAGCCAGCTACCCGACCTTATTCTTCTTGATATAATGATGCCCCGGATGTCAGGAATTCAGGTTCTGGAAAAAATAAAAGAACATCCCGAGTGGAAAAATATACCGGTAATCATGGTATCTGCGAAAACTACCCTGAATGACATCAGACAGGCACTTGAATTAGGTGCAATTGACTACATAAAAAAACCTTTTGAAGAGATGGAGTTATTAGCCAGAGTAAAGGTTGGAGTGCGTCTAAAACTAAAAGAAGATAATTTGCGGGAAATGATTAAACAGCGGGAGGAATTCGTACATATCATTTCACACGATTTACGTTCGCCTTTTATTGCTATCAGCGG
>CAYUAV010000193.1:0-6971 GCA_964442665.1 uncultured Bacteroidales bacterium | reverse complement strand
CGGAAACGTCAAACTTGCCGGTGAATATGGTTCCGGCAGTTACAGGAACAGTTTCTGTCTCACCTGTAATGATTTCAACGAGTGTATTATTATCATCTGCAAGGGGAGTTGTACAATACACTCCATAAATACTTGTACCCATGTTGGCTGTGGCCCAAATAGTTGTTTCCTGAGAGCGACCAGGTTCCATGAAAGGCTGACCGTTCATTCCCGTGGTTTCGAACCAGTCGTCGAAACCGGCATCAGGCAGCTGGTTGTCGCGCAGAAGAACATACCATTCAGCTTCGGTGCCATCTTCGGCAGTTACTGAGTAGGTCACATAGGAATCCTTGTCTGTAAATGTAACTTCTTCGCCCGATGCAGGACTTATCGTGGCATGGTCTGATATGCTGATATCAGGAGTCAGGCTAACGGGAAAAATATTACCGGGCAATGTTCCGGCTGAAAAGAGGTAAATTATGTTGTTTTCAGCATCGAATCGTATATCCGGTGAAAGAAGATGTCCCGAACCGGCTGAAGAAACCGAATAGGAGAGTATGGATGCTTCGCCCGATTTTTCTTCTTTACCACACGACACTATCAGAAAGAAGATAGTAATAAAGCTGGCAAGTTTTTTCATCTTGGTTAAATTGTGCAGATTTTCTATTCCGGTACCAAGATAAAAAATTTATGTTATCCAAGGTTGATATTATTAACATCCTGTTAGGTGTTACGTTGCGAATGTCACCGGATCAAACCGCTAAGGGCGATTTTTATAACAATATAAACCTTAAATATTCAGCACATTAATATTCTGTATCGAAGAATCTATCGGGAGTGTATCGATATTTGCGGCTCCTCTTCGTGCTAATTCGTAACGTACCATGGCCAGTGACTGTTTTTTATTATCGACATCCACCTGAATACTGAATTCGGTGAAACTCTTTCCGATATTTTTAGTCGGTTCATCGGCAAACAATTCGTTATCACCCAGGTAGTGTTCAATTTCAGCTACCTTATCATTTGCAACATTGAACAGGATCATGACTTTGTTCTCAGCATTTACCACACCATAAAGATTTAGCAGGAACATTTTCAGCAATTCGGTTTTCTCCTTATTTTTTTTCAAGACGGGATTGATATAAATACCTGACTCCGATTCAAGAACAGTTTCCGTAATGGTCAGACCATAATTTCGGATAGCACTTCCGCTTTGTGTTATCTCGAGTCCTATATCGGCACCGCCATTCTTTATCTTTGCTTCAGTCTTGCCCCATGTTTCATAAATAAGGATACCGTTCGAGATCCGTGACGGTGTCTTATACTTTTGCACCGAGAATTCGGAATAATAATTGAAAACGCCAATTTTTTTCAGACTGTTTTGTATCCAGTTTAATGCCAGATAGGGCATTTCGGTAACCACGGTTATTAACTTTTTCGATTTACATAGCTCCTTAAGGAAATCTTCGGTGGTTATATAATTCTGACGGTCAACCAGTCCGACCAGTCGTACTCCTCCTCTTCTTAGCGAAAGTACCTTTTCGAGCTTAATTTCTATATGGTATTCCAGGCGTAGTTCCAGAATACGTTCTTCGATCCAGTCATCGCCGGCAATAGCAACATCCAATTCACCGATTCCCAGTTGTGATCCGAATTCCTGCGGTCGTCCGTCCCATCCGAAAAAGTAATTGATGGTACTGAAAGTACTTGGACCTCCCGATTCATATCCGCTAGTCCGGAAACCGGCCTTTTCAAGGAGCTGAAAAAGGTTTCCGCCACGATTCGGATTAGCAAGCGAACCTGCCGGCATACCTATGATTAGTTGTTTATTTGTCATAAGTTTTTTGTTAAATTCCAACTCAGAAATCCAATATACAATTAACTTATAATGAACAAAATTCCAAAATTGAGTTAAGGCATAAAATTTGGGATATAAAAATTATTTGAGATTTGTTATTTGTAATTTGTGATTTGATGCGTTATTATTTTTCTATAAATACCAATTTATCACCTGTAATTTTCCTGTAGTAACACGAAGTATGCGGATTTCCATCTTCCCTTTTTGCATGACAGGCACCTTTCCCCATAGGGGTTACCAGGTAAAGTAAAGAGTTCTGTTCGCAGTTGATCCTGATTTCCTCAATTTTCAATAAATCACCCGATGTTAATCCCTTCTTCCAAAGCTCGTTCCGGCTTCGGCTCCAAAAAGTAGCACATCCGCTTTTCAGTGTTTCTTCAAAAGCAGCTTTATTAGCGAAGGCAAGAATCAGTACTTCTTTTGTAGAGTAATCCTGTGTTACCACTGGGATTAATGCTTTGCCATCATTACCAAAACTGAGCATTAGTTCTTCGGTGTATTCTTTTGCCATAGCAAACTATTTTAATGAGAAATGCAAAGGTAATAGCTCCTGATCAGAAATGAAAACTTAATTATTTGCAGATTAAGGCCAAAAAACAACCTGGCATTTAAACAAATCAACATTTGATCAATATCCCGCTTTCCTCCTGGCTTTTATCTGAATGGTATTTTCAACCGGTTTGTCGGCGATGAGAATGAGGTAGCCTCCTCCGCCTGCGCCGGATAGTTTCCATCCCAAAATCCTGTTGCGATACTGATCGATAACTTTCTGAATCTCATTATTGAGTGTGTTTGGGAAAAGCGTAGTCTGTGCTTCGAATGATTCGATTACGTATTTACCAAACGCTTCCAGATCTTTATTAAGTATAGCATGGTAACAACTCAGGGCTGCCGAAGTAAGCTTTCGTACATTGGTTTTGGTAATCGATGCACCACCTGTGGCATCGTAGCCATATTTCCGGGGCCAGAGAGTAACCATAAAAATATGTTTCTCGAGCCAGGCAAGTATTTTCTCGTCATCGACAATATC
This sequence comes from uncultured Bacteroidales bacterium, assembly GCA_964442665.1. Classification (GTDB taxonomy): domain Bacteria; phylum Bacteroidota; class Bacteroidia; order Bacteroidales; family UBA10428; genus UBA10428. The sequence goes on along the minus strand of CAYUAV010000193.1, from coordinate 4,104 downwards.
CAGTTTTGATGGCCAGTATGTGTTCCGCTCGAAATAAAAATGACATAACCCTGGTACTGTAAGTCCAATAGCATCCTGCGATCCTGATATTTCCTCTTTTCCGGGTTCGTTGTCATAACGGAAAAGTGTTTTTGCCAGTTTCTCCGGATGTCCAAGGGGAAGCGACGGTCCCCACAACTCAAATGCTTTTTTACGGGTCGAACTGGCCATACCGCTGCGCTCGTTAAATTCAATAGTAGGTTCGATGGAAAGTGTAATACAAGAACCCGGAAGCACTTTGTTGACATAGGGCTGATCGATCCAGGTACCTGCAAGGTCGATACGATAGGGCAACAGGTTACGATTATCGGCTCTGAGTGCCGTAGTCGATCGTGCCGGCAATCCCGCTTCGGGCAATCTTTCAAGTATTTTGTATTCAACACCCAATTCGTTGCATAATCTTTGCTTTAAAGGACTATGGCCATCCTCGTTAACAATAAAAATATCCGGTTTCAGTTTTTTAATTTCTGATACAAAGTCGATTATTCCTTCGCCGGTATTAATAAAGGCATCCTTTACGTATTTAATTGCTTTTACCATGAACAGGCGCTCGGTATCGCTATTAACAGTATTTCTGCCTTTTAGCTGGTTAATGGTGGTATCGGATCCAATTCCAACATACAGATCACCATACAGGGAAGCTTCTTTAAAAAATGCGATATGACCGCTATGGAGCATATCGTAGCAGCCTGAAACAAATACTTTTTTGGCCATACACTATTTAATTGGGACGGTTTAAAGATACTGTTTAATATTTTTTTCTGAGGAATCAATAAATTAACCAGGACGTGCTATGTTGTTTCATTGGAAATACTATTGATCATGATTATTTATTGGAAGGAACCTGAAATCGGAGTTTCTCTATGTATTTGTATCCGGAATATTCTTACAGGAATAACCTGCTGAATTTTTTATTTCGAGATCATATTATTTTATGAAACGTAATAAACACTTTTAATTCCGGCCAGAGGTAGTCTTTATTAATTTCGACGATCAAAATAACTAACTATTCCGCATTTTTATTTGTACGGAATAATCTTTCAGTTACTAAAACAGGCTTCATTTCAGAATGCAGGGTGATTTCGTCAAGAAGCTACTATACTTTTTCGACAGCCATAATGGGCTGGTTCTTTGAAACCGTGTCGCCATTGTTAACTAGTACCTTTAAAACCTTCAATTTGTAAGGAGCTTTTATCTCATTCACAAGTTTCATGGCTTCAAGTATGAAAATAGTATCACCTTTATTGGCTATAGCTCCTTCTTCGACAAATGGGGGCTTGTTTATCGCGGGGGCATGATAAAATGTACCGGCCATAACTGCGTTGATATATTCATCATAGTCGGCAACAGCTTTTTCAGTTTCCTTTTCAATTGGTTTTTCGGCAGGTTTTTCCGGTTCTTTTGATGATGCACTGGTGGCGGGTTTTTCCTGATTGTTGGCAGCAATAATATTTTCAGAATTTGAAGAACCGTTTGAACCATTGCCCCCTTTTTTAATTGCAAGATTGAAGTCACCTTTTTTTATTACAAGTTCGTGTAACTCCATATTCGATGCTTTTTCTATCAGGTTACCCAGCTGTTCAAGATCATTGGGATGAAGCATGGGATCGACAGTTTGCGAATGAGCAGCTTCGACAAGGTGTTTCTTTTTAGTATCGGGAGCCGGTGAAAGAGCTTCCAGTTCGATATCAGCGGGTGTCTTCGGCCTTTTATCTTCGGGAAGCGCTCTCCACTTAAAGTATTCCATCGATACCTCCGGGAAGATGCAATAGGTTAGTATATCTTCTTCATTAGTAATCAGTTCAGGTTCACTAACATTATCGGTTGCATGAGGCAATGTATCCTTCAGATCATCAGCTGGACGATGATCGATAGGTTTTTCGTCACCGAGTATTTTCTTGATGAATTTTGGATCGATGGGAACAGGTGATCGTCCATATAAACCTTTAACATAGTTTTTTACTTCCTGGGGAACAATTTTATACCGTTCTCCTGCAATAACATTCATTACTGCCTGTGTTCCGACAATCTGACTTGTAGGAGTTACCAGCGGAGGATATCCAAGGTCCTTTCTTACCCGGCTAACTTCTTCCAAAGCTTCGGGCAGTTTTTCTATGGCGCCCTGTTGTTCCAGTTGTGAGCGGAAGTTGGAAATCATTCCTCCCGGAATCTGGTGAATCAGGATTTCCGAATCGATAACAGGTTCAAATCCTCTGCCTTTTGAGCGTTTCGGTGTGAGATCGGCAAAATATTTATTGATTTTCCGTAAAGCATCAAGGTCAAGGTTTACCTCGAATTCAGTATCGCGGAAAATAGCATCGATAGTTTCAACAGGAGGTTGCGATGAAAAACCTGCCATAGCAGCTATTGCACAATCAATAGCTCCGGCGCCGGCTTTAACTCCCTCATAGTAGGTCAATGCTGCCATTCCGCTTGTGGCATGGCAATGAATCTGAACAGGAATATCCAGCTCGCTGATCAGGGCTGATACCAGTTCCTTCGATTTGGTCGGAGATAATAGGCCGGCCATATCTTTTATACATAACGAATCGATACCCAGGTCAAGCTGTTCTTTTGCATCGCTGACATATTTTTCGACGGTATGTACGGGGCTTAAGGTAAAGGATAGCGTACCCTGAGCATGAGCGCCGTATTTTTTTACGGCCCTGATGGCCGATTGTAAATTTCTTGAATCGTTCAGGGCATCGAATATCCTGAAAATATCTATCCCGTTTTCATGAGCGGTTCCTACGAACCTGTCAACCAGGTCGTCAGAATAATTTTTATAACCAACGATATTTTGACCTCTCAGCAACATTTGCAGCGGGGTTTTAACTGCTTTTGCCTTAATTTGTCGAAGCCTTTCCCATGGATTTTCACGTAAAAACCTTAAACACACATCAAAGGTAGCTCCTCCCCAAACTTCGAGTGAATAGTAACCGACAGAATCAATGGTTTCAATTATTCCGAGAATGTCATCCGTTCTCATCCGGGTTGCCCACAGGGATTGATGACCATCTCTTAATGTGGTATCAGTTATTCGTAGTTTCGTCTTTTTTTTCATGTGAATAAGGTAATAGAGTCAGGATATAAATTTGATTTATATCTACCAGGATTAAAATAAAACATAAAAGAAACTGGTTAATTAACCGACAGTCGAAAACCTTCCGATTTCTGAATATTTCCTGAATCGGGCTTCGACCAATTCGCCGGAAGTTAATCCTTTCAGCGTTTTAATGTTTTTAATAATAGATTTTTTGACCGCACTTGCAGTTTGCTGGTAGTTTAAGTGGGCACCTTCACCGGGTTCTTTGATGATCTCATCAATAACATTCAGGTTGAGTAGTGAACTTGCAGTGAGGTTGAGGGCTGCTGCCGCATCGGAAGCATATTTGCTGTCTCTCCAAAGTATTGAAGCACATCCTTCAGGTGAGATAACTGAGTATATTGCATTTGATAGCATCAGGATTTTATCTCCAACTCCTATACCAAGGGCTCCGCCGCTTCCTCCTTCGCCGATAACAACCGAAATTATTGGAACTTCGATTGAAGCCATTTCGGTTAAATTCCTGGCGATTGCTTCAGCCTGTCCCCTTTCTTCGGCTTCGAGACCCGGAAATGCCCCGGGGGTATCTATGAAAGTAACTATGGGGACATTAAAACGTTCGGCTAATTTCATCAACCTGAGTGCCTTTCTGTAGCCTTCAGGCCGGCCCATACCAAAATTTCTCTCAACATTATCGACAGTGTTTTTGCCTTTGTTATGACCGATGACCATGACTTTATGATCGCCCAGCTCGGCAAATCCGCCAATAATGGCCCGATCGTCGGAATAATACCTATCACCCCGGAATTCGATAAAATTATTAAAAATCAATTCAAGATAATCCTGTAAAACAGGCCGTTCAGGGTGCCGGCTCAGTTGGACAATTTCCCAGGGAGATAAACCCAGATGAAGAGACCACATAAGATCTCTCAGCTTGTTCTCGTATTCAATAATTTCAGAACTCAAACTAACGTTACCATTTTCGCTACGCTCTTTAAGTTCTTCAATTTTCTCTTTTA
>CAYUAV010000192.1:2290-6994 GCA_964442665.1 uncultured Bacteroidales bacterium | reverse complement strand
TATAAGGAAATTGTTTCAGGTAGATATGAATCTGGCTTACCAGTTTTTCGTAGCTGAACTTTTTGAATTCCTGCGGAATTTCTACTTCCGACCACCCTATGTCAGGCCTTGAGATATAAACTTTAGTTTTCATACTATATGATTAAATTATAATCAAATTTGAGATTATAATATAATGTATTTTTTACACATTAAAACATTTTACATTATTTTTTTTAGAAATTTTAATACGACTATTTATATCCCTAAAAGCGATAGTTTGTCCCTCGGTCTGTCGAAATCAAAAGTGAAATTTGCAACAAATATTTGCCTTAACCCATAACCGACGCGACCTAACCACTTTTTCTCAATGAGATCGACCAGATACATTATTCTGGTACTTGCCATAATTACAGGTATGGGCCTTTCTGCCTGTGCCCAGATTCGTCATTCATTTTTCAGCAATTATACCATTCGCGACGGCTTAACCGATAACATTATTCATTGCATCTATCAGGACAGTAAAGGCTGGATATGGCTCGGTACTACTTTCGGTGCAGTAAGGTTCGATGGTTACTCGTTTGTGAAGTTTGATATCGGGACAACGGAAAGCGACATCATGGGCAAATCGCTGATTCGCACTATTACGGAAGACAGTCATGGCAATGTATGGATTGGAGCCGAAAATCAGGGTATTTTTATTTATGACCGTGAAAACTGTACATTGAAACAATTAAAAAAACGGGGCAAATACAACGAACTGTGCTGTAATTCTATATGGACAATTATTGAAGATGCTGAAGGTTATATATGGATAGGAACCGAACATGGTTTGAACCGGTTCAATCCGGTCAATCAGTCTTTCATAATCTTTTCTCAAAACTCGCATGGTAAGCTAAAGCTGGCTAATGATTTTGTAAGAATACTGCGGATCGATCATAATAATAACCTTTGGATAGGGACGAATGAAGGCATAGCCGTATTTGATTTTAAAAATAAAACTTCGAGATTCTACCTTAACGAGATTCCGGATATAAAGCGTGAAAATGAAGTGTGGGAAATATTTGAAGATTCAAAGAATCAGATTTGGGTTGGGACCTATCTGGGAGGCATGAAGTGTTTAAATACGACTACTGACAGCTTTGAAGAGGTTGAACTGGAAAAACACAATGAACGTGCCAGAACTGTCAGGGCAATTGTGCAGGACAAAAAGGGTAATTACTGGATAGCCACACGCGGCGGAATGTATCGCATCAACAGTAAGGATAATAAAATTGCCCATTTCGATCATAACGATCTCGATGATAACAGTCTCGTGCATAATTCTGTTATAGAATTAATCATCGACCGGAAGGGAGATCTGTGGGCTGGTACACGTAATGGTATAAGTCATCTGAATTTTGATAAACAGGCATTTGGTAATATTTCAGCCGGAAAAAGTTCGGGATCCGGGTTGAATTATGGAGAGGTTTATGCTTTCTGGGAGGGTTTTGATGACGATATATGGATTGGTACGGAAAATGGCGGGATAAATATTTATAATTATCATACTAACAAAATATCATACATCACCAGGGAAAACGGACTTACTAACAATTGCATCAAAGCCATGTGTTACGACCAAAACGGGCATTTACTCATCGGCACCTATCTTGGCGGATTGAATATACTCGATCTGAAATCGGATTCGGTAGAACATTTTTTATACGACCCGAACGATACGACAACGATCAGTGATAACGATGTGTGGTCGATAATCCGCGATTGTAAGGGGCTTTACTGGGTGGCAACAGCCAACGGATTGGATCAGTTCGATATGAAGACCAGATCGTTCAGACGAATGGGAGAGAAGTTTAATGTAAGTAATGTACTCATGGTATACGAGGATAGCGAGGGAAGAATATGGGCGTACTCTGAAAATCTGAAGCTTACCATGATTGATACCGACGGCAAAACCAGAGATTTTCCTTATAAAGCGCGGACTATGTGTCATGATAAAGATCATAATTTATGGATAGGAACACTTGGTAACGGATTGGTTTGGCTGAATCCAGAAACAAATGAGTCGAAAACCTATTCAGTGCGTGACGGATTGTGCAACAATATTATATATGGTGTTATTAACGTCGATGATCAGTTTCTCTGGCTGAGTACGATTAATGGAATTTCCCGATTCGACCTGCAAACACGGAAATTTAAAAATTACTTTCGGAACGACGGTTTACTGAACAACCAGTTCAATTACAGTGCTTATCTCAGGGAGAGTGACGGAACACTTGTTTTTGGTGGAGGGAAAGGAGTCGATTTTATTTTTCTCGATCAGTTGGATGAGAACAGGTTTGTTCCGCCTATTATATTTACTGACTTCAAGGTTTTTAATGAACCGGTTCCCTTACGGCCTGATAAAAAACTAAAAAACACATTGCCGAACCTGATCTCCGAAACGAAGCAAATTGTGCTGGATTATGATCAGAACATGTTGTCGTTTGAATTTGCTGCCCTGAATTATGCAAATAGTGAGAAAAATGAATATCAGTACAAATTGGATGGATTTGACAGGGGATGGAATAAAATTGGCAACCAGCGGCGGGCAACTTATACTAATCTTGATCCGGGCGAATATGTCCTGAGGGTAATAGGATCGAACAATGACGGATTGTATAATACCGAAGGAGCAACACTTAATATCACTATATTACCGCCTTACTGGAAAACAATCTGGTTCAGAGTCATTATTATTCTGATCCTGGTTTCCATTAGTTATATTATATACCTTTTTATAGCCAACCGCGAAAAACTGAAGAGTCAGCTTATCCTCGAACGCCAAAGTGCCCGCAAGGTGCAGGAGCTTGAACGACTTAAACATCAGTTTTTCATGAATATTTCGCACGAAATCCGGACACCGTTATCGCTGATACTTGGGCCGCTGGATAAACTTATTAATAACAATCTGGATACTGGTACGCGTAAATCGCATCTTGAAATTATATACAGGAATGCACGTAACCTTACCCGACTTGTTAACCAGTTATTGGATTACCGAAAACTCGAAACCGGTAATGTTAAGCTTGAACTGAGCCAGGGAAATCTTGTCTCTTTTCTGAAGGAGATATATTCTTCGTTTACCGAACTTGCCGGGGAAAGAAAAATAGAAATAAGTTTTCAATGTACCCAAAAAGAACTTATAGCTTTTTTTGATTCCGATAAACTGGAAAAAATTATTAACAACCTCATGAGTAATGCATTAAAATATACACCGGAAGGGGGTAAAGTTTCACTTTCTGTAACACAGTTGTTCCGTGAGGATATCGAAGAAAACGAAGTATTTATTCCTCCTTTCGACAAGGGTAGTGTATCGTATAAGAAATATATCCAGGTTATTGTTAAGGATACAGGAATTGGAATACCGGCTCCCCAGATAGGAAAAATATTCAATCGTTTTCAGCAGGTTAGTAATTCCGCGGCACGTAAAGCAGGAGGCGCCGGAATAGGTTTATCCATCACCAAAGAACTTGTTTGTATTCATGATGGTCATATTAATGTGAAAAGCCGTGAAGAAAAAGGAAGCCGGTTTAAACTCTTAATTCCACTGATTGAAGAACTTCAGGAGCCGGAAATCGATCTTCATTCTGATCCTTCGTCTCATTCAAAAAGTGCTTCAAAAGATGTATTATCGCGAAACGGGGAATGCGGGGATAAAAGATTTGCCCAGCAGCCCATAATTCTTATTATCGACGATAATGCAGATATCAAAACATTTTTAACACATCATTTTGAACCTGAATATCAGGTTTTAACTGCCCGTAATGGAATTGAGGGATGGGAAATTGCTTTGCAATATGTTCCTGATGTCGTTATTGCGGATGTGATGATGCCCCTTATGGATGGAAGGGAATTCTGCCGGAAAATCAAGAAGGATGAACGAACTTCTCACATACCTGTTGTTATGCTTACTGCATTAAGCTCCAGAGAAAATCAGATTGCCGGTATCGATGCAGGAGCCGATGATTATATTATAAAACCTTTCGATATTACCCTGTTAAGAGCGCGTGTCGATAATTTAATTTCAATTCGAAAAGGCCTGCGCGAACGTTTCAGTAAGGAAATGCTTCTGAAGCCAAAGGAAATTACGCTTGCCTCACCCGATGAAAAATTTTTAAAGAAGGTGGTTCAGGTTGTTGAAAAGAATATGGATAATATTGAGTTCGATGTGGATAAAATGGCGGTGAGTATTGGAGTCAGCCGCACACAGTTATACCGGAAAATAGCAGCACTAACCAATATGACGGCAAAAGAATTTGTGAGGGACCTTCGTTTACAGCGTGCTGCACAGATGATTAGCCAGAACAAACTCACTATTTCCGAGGTGGCCCTGCAAACCGGTTTTAACGATATCTCCTATTTCAGAAAGTGTTTCAAGGAAAAGTATGGGATGAGTGCTTCGGAATATGGTAAAAAATATAATACCGCTGAAGTTGAGTAACGGAACACGTTTCTGCTAGTTTCGATAACAATTCTCTAATACATAATTGTTGGTTCTTCGTTGTTAGTGAAAATTTCAAAGATCAACTCCTCGTTTCAAAATCCAGGGAACAATATTCGGGATTTGAAAAATCGATTTTAGTGATTCGTTATTCGAAATTTCTGTTATGCCCCATCCAATTATCTTATCAATACGATTTCCCTCCACAAGGTTGGCCGGTATTATTCCAATAATATTTCAAT
>CAYUAV010000192.1:0-2280 GCA_964442665.1 uncultured Bacteroidales bacterium | reverse complement strand
TTAATATACAATGCTTTATTCCAAATTTAAGGGACGACTATATAATACCAGTGTGTTACACTTAATTTCTGGTACTCCAGACCCCGCTTTCTGGTATATAATCCCTCCAGAAGGAACGTTTATCCTCGCATTTTGGAAAAAGCAGCTCCGTGTCCGCACACGATAAACCATACTTTTATTCGGGTCAATTCAGGTGAATTATTGAAAAGTAACGAATAGAGCGTTTAATTATGATGCAGACAAAAAAATCGATCCGGAGAATGTCATTCATGATTATCGGGGCACTGATCCTCTTTATCCTCGTATTTTTTATTCTCCTGGAAGTTTCGACCTAAGTAAATACATATGGTATTTGATCACTTTAGCATATTAACCCTTAATTACCTAATAATTAAAATATTATGACATATTTATTATTGAACAGGCAACGTATCCTGTTTCTGGTCTTTTCCATATTGATTTCAGGACTGATCAATATACAGGCACAGATAGCAGTGACAGGAAAGATTGTATCTGCTTCTGATCAGGAGCCACTTCCGGGAGTGAACGTGGTAGTAAAAGGTACAACAACCGGTACCATCTCCGATATCGATGGAAAATATTCTATTGCAGTTCCTTCACCCGAAGCCATTCTTGTTTTTTCCATGGTTGGGATGATTACCGAGGAGGTACAGGTAGGTAACCAAACTGCAATCGATATGGCCATGGTGGTTGATATCGTTGGACTCGATGAACTGATTGTTGTCGGGTATGGGACAATGCGGAAAAGTGACATTGCCGGTTCCATTGTTTCCGTCGATGGTGACGACTTGGTTGAAATTAAAACGAATAACGTATTGGAAGCCTTGCAGGGAAAAGTTCCCGGACTCGATATTACTCCCACTAATGGTCGCGCAGGATCGGGAGTCGACATGCTGATCCGGGGTAAAAGGTCGCTGAGGGCCGATTCCGATCCGCTTGTTGTTGTCGATGGAATTCCCATGGGTACCAATGTTGATATAGATCCGAATGACATCGAATCCATAGAAATTCTTAAGGATGCTGCTTCGACAGCCATCTATGGTTCACGGGGAGCAAACGGAATAATCCTTATTACAACAAAGAAAGGAACACCGGGTACAGCTAAGGCTTATTATAATGCGTATTACAGCATTACCGATCCATACCAGAAAGTGCCGGTATTCGACAGAGACGGGTACTATCAGGCAAAAATAGATGCATACCGCGATTATGCAAACATCGATAACTGGAATATTGAACCTGATCCGACCACCGTTTTTGGTTCTACGGAGCTCGACGGATATGCAAATAATATTTCAACCGACTGGCAGGAACTGATCACACGTCAGGGATTTCAGCAGGATCATCATCTGGGTGTCACAGGAGGAACCGAAAAGGTTTCCTATAATGCATCCATTGCTAATTTCGATGAAAAAGGAATTATAATCGAAAATACTTTCAAGCGATACACCGCAAATCTGAATCTCGATGCCAAGGTAAACAAGCATCTTACGGCAGGTACAATGATTCAGCTTACCCATAAAATTCTTAATGGTGCCGATGTTTCTTCTTCAAACTACAGTGTTTTCACTAATGCTGTACGGCTTTCACCCATGGTCGCTGCTTACGACAGTACAGGTAATTATATATGGGAACCTGCTGCACCAAATCCGAGGCATAGTCCTCTTGCTACGGTCGACGATGTTGAAGAAGACAGGCGTACGCGATTGTTTGCCAATGCATTTGCAGATCTCATGATTGTTGAGGGACTGAATTTTCGTTCGACATTGGGAGTGGATTATACCTTTAAACGCAGAGGTTACATGTATCCTCAGAAAGATCCGGAATCGGCCGTTACGGAAAACGGTGTCGAGCTTAGGTTGGATGGGGGGTATACATGGAATAATATTCTGACGTTCAATAAAACCTATAATCAGCATCACATAATTTTTACCGGGGTTCATGAAATGCAGTACAATCGTATCGAACCTTATCTGTTCACAGGGAAAGAGCAGGAATCGGAGAGGAGTTTGTGGTATTTTATGGCAACAAACAAAACTGATATGACTCAGGAAAGTTCCCTGATTGAAAAATCACTTGTTTCATTTCTTGGCCGAGTCAATTATACCTATAATAATAGGTATATATTCAACGCGGCCATCCGTTTCGATGGTGCTTCGCAGCTTGCCCCCGGACATAAATGGGATAATTTTCCGGCAGCCAGTGTTGCATGGCGAATCAGTGAAGAGTCTTTCATGGTAGATATACGTCAGGTAATAA
>CAYUAV010000191.1:0-7024 GCA_964442665.1 uncultured Bacteroidales bacterium | reverse complement strand
GTTTGGGGGCGGCGTATTGATGACAGAAAGATCTCTTGCCCCCATCAGTGAAAATTGAAGCGTTCGGGGAATAGGAGTAGCCGTCATTGTCAGTGTATCGACGTCTGTTTTTAAGCTCCGAAGTTTTTCTTTTGAACTTACTCCGAATTTTTGCTCTTCATCAATAATAAGCAGTCCAAGGTCTTTAAACCTGATATCTTTCCCGAGCAAACGGTGTGTTCCTATCAGTATATCAATTTTACCTTTATCAACTTCCTGCAGGATTCTTTTTTGAACGGCTGTATTACGAAGTCTGCTTATATGATCAACATTACACGGGAAATTATTAAGGCGGTCTTTAAAAGTAGTATAATGTTGCAGGGCAAGTATGGTTGTTGGTACGAGCACCGCAACCTGTTTGCTGTCGGCCACGGCTTTGAAGGCCGCACGGACAGCAATTTCAGTTTTTCCAAATCCCACGTCGCCGCATATGAGCCGATCCATTGGAATCTTTGATTCCATATCGGTTTTTACGGCCTTTGTCGCCGTTACCTGATCGGGGGTATCTTCATAAATAAATGAAGCTTCCAGTTCTTCCTGCAGATAGGTATCGGGCGAAAACTGAAATCCTTCTTTCGCTTTCCTGATAGCGTACAAGGCGATCAGATCTTTCGCAATGTCTTTTATTTTCTTCTTGGTATTATCTTTCAGCCTCTGCCATGCGCCGGTTCCGAGTTTGTATATTTTAGGCTCACTATCATCCTTTCCTTTATATTTCGAAATACGGTGAAGTGAGTGAATATTAACGAACAAAATATCATTATCGCGATATACAAGTCGCACGGCTTCCTGCAGTTTACCGTTTATAGTTATTTTTTCAAGTCCTCCGAAACGCCCGATTCCATGATCGATATGAACGACATAATCTCCGGGTTTCAGATCCCTGATCTCATTTAGTGATATGGATGCTTTACCTGAATAATATTGATTCAGCTTGTATTTATGGTACCGGTCGAAGATCTGATGATCGGTATAGCAACAAATCCCCAGATCATCATCAATGAATCCTTCATGTATGGTCTGCGAAATGTCCTCAAAAGTTAATCCCGGGTGTGTGTCTTTAAAGATATCGCGAAGGCGTTCAATTTGTTTTATACTTTCCGAAAGAATAAAAACTCTATAGTCTTTGGTATTATGGGTTTTTATATCATCACCGAGCAATAGGAAGTTTTTCTGGAATTGAGGCTGCGGCCTCGTGTTAAAGCTGATTTCGCATGAACCGGGAAATTTAGACCTGTTTCCCAACTCAATGGTGAATAACCGTGAAATGTCGGCCATAAATTCGCCATGTGTATAGATACTCTCCGAAAGCAAGTCTCTTCCTGTTTCACTATTATAGAGGGCATTTTCCGATTCGGCCAAACAGTCGGATACAAATTGAAAACCATCTGACCATAATACCGGTTCGCAGGCATTGAAGTTTAAAATGGATTGGTAACTTGTTCCTTTTTCACTGAATTGTATGTTGGGGATAATTGAAATTTTATCATGCCTGCTTATCGATAGCTGGTTTTCAATATCGAAGGAACGGATGGAATCGACTTCATCACCGAAAAAATCGATCCGGAAGGGATACTCGGCCGAGAAAGAAAATACGTCGACGATACTGCCTCGTATCGCATATTGCCCCGGTTCATAAACAAAATCAACCTGATCGAAATGATAGGTATCCATTACCTCCCGAATAAAGTCGATTGAAATATTTTCACCCGTGGTTAATTGTAGCGTATACTTTTCGAGATTTGATTTCGAAATAACCTTTTCGGTAAGCGCTTCAGGATAGGTTACAACAGCCAGCAAACCTCCTGAATATTCACTGAGACGGTGCAAGGTATTCGTCCGCAATATAATTTGTCCGTTATCTGTCTGACCATACTGTATCGATCGTTTGTATGATGAGGGAAAGAAAAGGAGTTCGGTTTCACTCAGGAAGTTCATCAGGTCGTTATAAAAATAAGCGGCTGTTTCTTTATCGGAGAATATCAGGAAATATAATTGCCGGTGCAGCTTTAAGCTGGCTGCTGCTATCAAAGCAGTTGCAGAACCAGAGAGTCCTTTTATATGTATATTGAAACTTTTATTTCGTTCCAACTCACCGGTTATCTTCTTTACTCCTTCATGAAACTTGTACTTTTCCAGTATGTCATTCAAACTGATGGTCATAAATGCTATACTTCCTTCCGACGCACAAAAGTCGGTCATTGTTTTGGTTTAAACAATACGATACCGGACCCCGATAGTTAAATAGTCTTAACAAACTCATTTCAGGGTTGGTCAGAATCGATTATCTTTAAGTGAATTTTAACCTTTTAATCAAATGAAGGTATTCAAATTTGGTGGAGCATCCGTTAAAGATGCTGATGGAGTAAAAAATCTGGCAGGAATAGTTAAAAAATACAGGGAAAACCTGATTGTTGTGGTTTCAGCGATGGGAAAGACTACTAATGCCCTGGAATTATTGTTACACTATTATTTCAGCCAGGATAAAAACCTGATGGGGAGTTATAAAAGAGTATCGGACTATCATATACATATCATTAAAGAATTATTCCCGCCTGAAAGCCTCGTGTTCGGTAAGGTCGAATCGATTTTTACTGCACTGAATAACAAATTACAGGCTGAACCTACTATGACCTATGATTTTGAGTATGATCAGATCGTATCGTATGGTGAAATCCTATCGACAACCATTATTGCCGAATATCTGAAGGAAATTGGGATCGATTGCGAGTGGATTGATATTCGCAAAATTCTTAAAACCGATGATACCTACCGGGAAGCAAAAGTCGATTTTAATGCTTCGGAAATACTTGTTAAGCAGGCAATCCATGGGAAGAAGGTATATCTGACCCAGGGATTCATTGGTTCCGATAAGAATAATCTTACGACTACACTGGGCCGTGAAGGCTCGGACTACACTGCCGCTTTACTTGCTTATTTTCTCGATGCAGAAAGTGTGACTATGTGGAAAGATGTCCCCGGGGTGTTGAATGCTGATCCGAAATGGTTCGATAATACCGAAAAACTTGATAAGATAAGCTATACCGATGCCATTGAGCTTGCCTTTTACGGTGCAAGCGTAATCCATCCTAAAACCATTCAACCCCTGAAGAAGAAGAATATTCCTTTATGGGTTAAATCGTTCTATGATCCTTCGGTTGAAGGCACCAGAATAGACGATGTTCAATACGAAAAACTGATTCCCAGTTTCATTTTTAAAATGGATCAGGTATTGATTGATGTTTATCCCCGCGATCTTTCTTTTATTGCCGAAGATAATCTTCAGCAGATATTTCAGGTGTTTGCCGAACAAAATCTTAAAGTTAACCTGATGCAAAATACAGCGGTTCGCTTTCGTATATGCGCAAATAATGATACCATCAGGATACCGGTTGTGGTTAGCAAACTCCAATCGCGTTTTCAGGTTTCAATTCAAACAAACCTGGAATTAATTACCATACGGTATTTTGATCAGGCAACCATCGATCGGGTAATGATCAATAAAGAGATGATACTCGAGCAAAGAAGCCAGACGACAGTGCAACTGCTGGTGAGAGATTTAGGATAAAGTGACATTAATGAACAGTTTTGTTACAAAATCTATAAAAATATACCGGTCGAATCATTACATTTGAAAATTTCAGTCCTATTTACTCATTATTAATATTTTTTGAAAAATGATTAATCAAAGTAATCTGCTGATAAGAAGAAGTATCGGCCTCCTGGGCATAATATCAATGTTGGTAAGTATCAGCAGTATTTTCTCCTGCTCCGGGAATATGAAATCATCGGACGAAAAGGATACAACGACTTCTCTTTACAAAACTTATAAAGGATTTTTCCGAATAGGGGTTGCGCTTTCGGATCAGGGACTCGATGATTCCATAAACGTTGTGCTGACAAAGAAACATTTCAATTCCATTACAGCTGAAAATGCTATGAAATGGGAATTTATACATCCGGAGCCGGGATACTATGATTTCAAATCGGCCGACAGGTTTGTTGAGTTTGGCGAGGGAAATGGAATGTATATCGTAGGGCATGTACTGATTTGGCATTCGCAAACACCCGATTGGGTTTTTAAGGATGATGCGGGTAATAATGTGAGTCGTGATACCTTGCTTAAACGTATGCAGGATCATATTCATACAGTTGTCGGACGTTATAGGGGAAGAGTTCAGTGTTGGGATGTTGTAAACGAAGCCGTTGATGATGATGGCACCATGCGTAAAAGCATCTGGTACGAGATCATAGGTATCGATTATGTGCAGAAAGCATTTGAATATGCTCATGAAGCCGATCCGGCAGCGGTATTGGTCTATAATGATTATTCATTGCCTGCACCGGTAAAACGTGATGCTGTCATAAAATTGGTACGCGATTTAAAAAATAAGGGAGTTGAGGTGGATGCAATAGGAATGCAGGCGCATTATCACCTCGATTATCCCGATTTGAATGATATGGAACAAAGCATCATTGCCTTTTCAAAACTGGGTTGTAAGGTTATGATAACCGAGATGGATATAAATGCATTGCCTCACCCATGGGATTATCAGGGAGCCGACGTCGGCATGGAATTTAATTATGAGGAAGTTGCCAATCCATATCCCGAAGCATTGCCCGATTCCATGCAAAAAGTCCTTGCCGACCGGTATGCAGATTTCTTTAAGATTTTTATCCGGCATCACAATGTGGTTGACAGGGTTACACTCTGGGGAATTCAGGATGGCAGTTCGTGGCTTAATTACTGGCCTATCCGCGGACGTTCGAATTATCCGCTGCTGTTTGACAGAAATTATAAACCGAAACCTGCTTTCTGGGCAGTTGTTAATGAAGTAAGAAAGTCGGATGAATTGAAGGATTAAAAATGTCGCTCCGGAAAAATCCGTGCTATATTCGATAAATGGAATGATAGTAAATTTCAATGCTTTGAGGTGACGAAGGTAACCGGTCAATAGAGGTTATTATCTGATTAATTTTTTAAATTGATGATACAATTTTTGAAATGATAGGAAATTATCAGCAATCATCAGAACATGTTAAAAAAAGCAGTCTTATTTTTATTGTGGAAGATGATATTCCCTGCGGAAAACTCGTTGAATTTTACTTAAAGAGAAATGGATATTCCCGTGTTTTTGTATTCACCGATGAAAATGCGTTTATGCAGGAAATGATAAAAAAACCAAAGGTTGTTATCACCGACTATCGTTTAACAAAAATGAATGGAATCGAATTAGTAAGCAGCGCCCGCGAAATATATTCGGATTTTTACTGTGTGTTGCTTTCAGGGATGAATTATGATGAAATATTTCCGGATGAAATGCCGGATACTCATATTGATAAATATATCAGGAAAGGATTGAATAGTTTGAATGAATTACACGACACCCTGGATGCCTGGGTTGAAATTCAAAAAGTTGAGCAGTTCTATTAATTTTACCGTTATCTATGATTCTCATAAAGCAGAGTTTATTGCCTGCTGATTTTTCCCTGCCAATAATTTTCAAGGACAATAAATCTGTCATTCTCACCGATATCATTGATCATTATTATTCGTTAGTTGATCAAATTATTTAATCTTTTTACAACCGGATACGTATTATTAGTTACGCCTACTTATTTAAAATGCTGAAAATGAAAAACCGTGAAACTAGCCTGGAGGAAGAAATATATCTGGTAGGCACGAATTTTTTACCCTCAGTTACATTTCTGAGAGAAGGTTCTATGAGGATTGAAGGAAGGATTGTTCCTGAAAATTGTGTTTCGTTTTTTGCTCCGTTGCATCAATGGGTTAAAAATCTGAAATGCAGTAAGGTGATATTCGATGTGGATATCGAATACATGGATACGGATGCTTCGTCACAACTTTTTCTGTTATTAAAAAATCTGAATGATAACCTGGTTATTAAGAACATTATTGTATTCTGGTATCACGAGGAGGAAGATCTGGAGCATATAGAAACAGGGAAAGTATTATCGGAAAAACTTAAGCGTATTAAATTTTTCTATAAGAGCTATGTGAGATAGTTCTTGAGTATAATGATATAAAAAAGAGGCTTGTTTCCACAATAGAAACAAGCCTCTTTTTGTAAATTATTAAAAGATGCAAGTAGGTAACACTTGCATCTTTTTTATGCGTAATGATTATTCAATTATAATTCTGGATGTAATAATCCCTTCACCATTTATCAAACGTACAATATACATACCCGGAACCTGGTTAAGGGTAACAAGGTTATGCGTATTCGTTAATTCCTGGGTATAAACGATCTCACCTGTTGTATTTAATACTTCAAGTGTACAGACATTATCTATATCTATAGTAAATACACCCTGTGAGGGATTCGGATAGATACCGGTATTCGAGGCATACTCATTTAATCCTACAACATGGGTAAGACTTATTTCTTCATAAACTGCCGAACCGTCGACAACTACTGTACCATTTGTTCCATAATATCCACTCATGGTAACGATATAATCGTAGGTGCCATTTTCGAGTACGATGGATGCATGACCTACTGAAGTAGTGAGATTTTCACCGTGTATATTGATATTGGCACCGTCGAGAGGCGTGCTGCCTTCTGTAACCATGAAATGTACTGTAAATTCAGTACCACTGCCATAGGGTATGGCAAAACCGGTAACTTCCGAAACGAAGTCATAGAGCAATGAAGCTGCACCCGTAGCAACATCAATTTGATATAATCCTCCTGAAGCTGTATACAGCGTACCATACAGGATATCATTATTACGATCGAATGCAATATCCTGGGCATAGTTGATATTAATTCCTAATGGACCGATAACAGTACCTGTACCTGTTTCTTTATCTATGGAGAGCAGATTATCATTTACAAGCTCAATGGCATACAGGTTACCCGATGCATCGCAGGCAATACCTATAACCAGAGCACTTGCCTGAATAGTTCCCACAAGTTCTGTTTCCGCAGTTTCAAGATTAACCGTATAAAGTAATGAATTT
>CAYUAV010000190.1:0-7039 GCA_964442665.1 uncultured Bacteroidales bacterium | reverse complement strand
GTATATGCACTAACCGATAACAATATAAAGGCATCGGAAGCATACAATGATGTAATTCATATGAATCCGCCGTACAAAATGGCATTTAATGCAAAAATAAACCGTGCTTTAACTTATCAGGCAGGGAAGGGACAGCGAAAAGATATTGAGAAACAGCTTCATAAGATGCTGAAAGATGACAAGAACATTGAATATCAGGATCAGATATATTATGCACTTGGGAATTTGTATTTTACCGATAATATTCAGGAAAAAGCTATTGAATACTATAAACTTTCAATTGAAAAAAGCACCGAAAATTTCCGGCAAAAAGCAAGGACAAGCCTTATCCTTGCCAATATTTACTATAAAAAGCCTGATTATATTTTTGCTCAGGCTTATTACGATACTGCTTTGTCAGTAATAAATTCCGACTATCCCGATTATGACAATATTTATTCGAAATCAGTCAGCCTCACTGGTCTTGTACAGAATATCAGAACTGTCGAATTCGAAGATAGCGTATTGAGACTGGCATCTTTACCCGAAAGTGAACTTCTGGCTTTAATTGATGATTTAATTGAGAAAGAAATCCGGGAAGAAGAAGAACGAAGGCTGTTACAGCAACAAATGACAGAAGACCGGCTCAATACGCAACTGGAGAATGATATGCTGGCAATGAATAATCAGGGGAATAACTGGTATTTTTATAATCCGACTGCTAAAAATGTTGGGCACAAGGAATTTTTGCAGGTTTGGGGCAACAGGGCACTTGAAGATAATTGGCGTAGAAAAAATAAAAGTGTGGTTAGTTTTGGGGATATAACAACAGATGAAGAGGGCGAAACCAAGGAAGAAACTGAAACTTCAGCCGGAGTAGTAATTATCAATCCCAGGTCACGCAAATACTATTTGCAATATATTCCGTTTTCCGATTCTGCTCAACAGGAGTCACTCAAAAAAATAGCTGCCGGACTTTTGAATATGGGTGAAATTTATGGCGATGAACTGAAGGATTACCCAAAAGCTATAGAGTCATATGAGGAATTACTAAAACGTTTCCCGAACTATGAAAACAAGCTTCAGGTGTATTACAAACTTTATACTATCGCAAAAATTGAAAAGGATATTGAACGCGTCAGCCTATATCAGCAAAAAATCATAAATGAATATCCCAACAGTAATTTTGCAAAACTGATGACCAATCCGAATTTCATAGAAGAGATGAATAAGCAGCAACGAATCGTATATAGCGAGTACGAACAGGTTTATAAATTGTTCAATTCCGGCGATTATTCACTATCTCAAACCAGGTCACGAAAAGCAATGGAAGACTATCCTGATCATGAATTATATTCAAAATTCGATTACATCCATACCATTTCAGCAGGTTTGAAGAAAGATACGCTTGCATTTATTAATGATTTAAAAGGACTGATAAGCAGATATCCGGCGACAGAAATTGCCGGGAATGCCCAGTTGATGATTGATTATCTGCAAAATACCGCACCAAAAATTGTAGCAAAACAAAACCAGATTGAAGCCAGAGAGTTGTTCCGCGAAGCACTTGATGAAGTACACTACTTTGCGTATATAATTCCTCCAAGACTGAATTATAACCAACTCATCTTTAATATAGTTAATTTTAATCTCGACAATTTCGATGATCTTAAACTTGAAGTTAAAAGGGTTTCAATTGAGGGAAATAAGACATTATGTGTTGTTCAGAGATTTAAGGATAAAGCTGAAGCGATGATATATTTATCAAAAATTAAACAGGGCGAAGGAATTTTTAAAGATGTTGATCCCTCAGGAGTTATCCCGATTATTATTTCACAATCGAATTATACGAAACTTGCAAATACCGGTAAAACCGATCAATACCTTATTTTCTTTAATGAAAGATATAAATAGTCATCATAGTCATGGATGTATTTTCACATTCCGGTGAACTTATTATAAAATATATGAAGAAAAGCGTTAAAATACTTTGGACCGATGATGAGATCGATTTGCTGAAACCCCATATTCTGTTCCTCGAGGGTAAAGGGTACGATGTAGCAACTGCCAATAACGGGAGTGATGCTGTAGAACTGGTGCAAAAACAGGATTTTGATCTGATTTTCCTCGATGAGAATATGCCTGGTTTAAGTGGACTGGAAACACTAAAGAAAATTGTGGAGGTGCGTCCTTCGATACCGGTTGTGATGATAACCAAAAGCGAAGAAGAAAATATAATGGACGCTGCTGTGGGTTCGAGAATTGCCGATTATCTGATAAAACCTGTCAATCCAAACCAGATACTTCTTTCGATTAAGAAAAATATTGACAATAAAAAGCTAATAACTACAAAAACAACTTCCGATTATCAGCAGGATTTCAGAAATATCAGCATTCAGTTGACATCGGCCAATTCATTTACCGACTGGACGGAAATATATAAAAGATTACTTCATTGGGAGCTGGAACTTGATAATTCCAGCGATAGCGGTATGAGCGATGTATTTACCATGCAAAAGCGTGAAGCCAATGTTGAGTTTGGAAAGTTCATTAAAAACAAATATCTGTCGTGGATCAATTCCGGATCTTCGGATAAACCAGTTTTATCTCCCGGTCTTTTTAAGACTTATGTTTTTCCTGAGCTTGAAAAGTCGGGGAAGGCATTTCTTATTTTGATCGACAATATGCGATTCGATCAGTGGAGATTATTACAGCCGGATATTAACCAGTTTTTTATTACAGAGGAAGAAAACATTTATTGCAGCATCCTTCCAACATCGACTCAGTATGCCCGTAATTCAATATTTTCAGGTCTCATGCCTGCAGCTATTCAGAAACTCTACCCTGATTTTTGGTTGTTCGATGAGGAAGAAGGCAATAAAAATGAATTTGAGGAGCAGCTGTTAACATATCAGTTGCAACGCGCTGGTATCAAAACAAAATTGTATTACCAGAAGATATTTAATAATGCTATGGCAGCCAAAGTACTTGAAAATCTGGCTAATATTTTGCAAAACGACCTTATTGTGCTGGTGTACAATTTTGTTGATATGTTATCTCATGCAAACACCGATGTGGAGATGATACGTGAACTGGCATCGACCGATTCGGCATATCGTTCATTAACACAATCGTGGTTTAAGCATTCCTATCTGATAGAACTGTTCAGCGAACTGGCTCAAAAAAATATACGGGTTATGCTAACAACCGATCATGGTACTATCCGTGTAAGTCATCCGGTTAAAGTTCTTGGCGATAAAACAACATCGCGAAATCTCAGATACAAACTGGGTAAAAATTTATCGTACAATCCAAAAGAAGTGTATGAAATTACACAGCCAGAAAAAGCACAACTACCGAAATCAACCGTTAGTTCCAAATATATTTTTACTATGAATGACGATTTCTTTGCCTATCCGAATAACTATAACTATTATGTGAAGTATTACACACATACTTATCAGCACGGAGGCATTTCGATGGAGGAGATGATTCTACCTATGGTTAGTCTTAGATCGAGGATGTAAAATCTGATTGATTTATAATAATGATGCAGAATTACACGATAACCTTCAACGCAAAGCATATTTCTGATGCAGCAAAGAAGTTTATCGATCTCATTGACGATAATAAGCATTTTGCTTTCTATGGGAAAATGGGAGTGGGGAAGACCACTTTTATCAAAGCGATCTGCCGGTTATTGGGAACAGCCGATCTTGTAAGCAGTCCGACTTTTGCTATTGTAAATGAGTACTCCACTCATGAAGGGAACCCCATATATCATATTGATTTTTACAGGATAAAAACATCAATGGAATTATTGGATTTGGGTTTTTATGATTACTGTACTAATGATGCTTATACATTTATCGAATGGCCTGAAAAAGCCGAAGATGTGATTCCTGATGATTTCATAAAAGCATCTCTCGAAGAAGAATCGGACGGAACAAGAAGCCTGTCATTTTCACTTTAGGTTGAAATTATGTGCTTCTTCCAAAAACCTGCATTAAATTTGATAGGTTCTGCTGATTATTAATTTTTGGAGATCATCTCCGAACTCATCCTAGCTATTATGGTTGATCAAAAGCCCGAATCGTCCGCTACTCCATTAATGTATACAGGTTTAATGCCTCAGGAGGAAATGCTGGAAATTGGTAAAAAGCACAAAAAATTTGTGCTTGCCATGCCTAAAGAAGATCATGAAAACGAAAAACGTATTACACTTACACCGGAGGCTGTTGAAGTGCTGGTTAATAACGGGCATGAAGTGTTGCTCGAAACCCATGCTGGCGACGGAGCTAATTATACCGATAAGGATTACAGTGAACATGGAGCTTTTATTGTCGAATCGAAGGAAAGGGTATTTGGAGCAGAGATTATTTTAAAAGTTGCTCCCCTCGATGAATCAGAAATTGATATGCTGAAAGGCAATCAGGTAATATTTTCGTCTTTGCATATTACACATCAGAGCGATGGTTATATCAGAAAACTGATGAATAAAAAGGTAACAACAATTGCTTATGAATACCTCAAAAATTCTTATAATAATTACCCGGTACTTCAGTCGATGCGAGCCATTTCAGGGGATGTTGCCATAACAATTGCAGCTGAATTGCTCTCCAACAATTCAGGAGGCAAGGGAATTATTCTTGGAGGAATTTCCGGCATCACACCTACCGAAGTAATAATTATTGGTGCCGGCACCGCTGCCGAATTTGCCGCACGTGCAGCTATTGGTCTGGGAGCCTTTGTTAAGGTATTCGATACTTCGGTTCAACGACTCGAAGAGTTACAGCGAAATGTCGGGATACGGCTTCATACTTCAATTTTTCATCCGCAAGTACTCACGCGAACATTAAAATCGGCTGATGTATTAATAGGAGCAGTTGCACTTTTCGATTCGGGTCCCCGGTTTTTTGTTACCGAGGATATGGTGAAAAATATGAAAAAGGGGTCGGTGATCATTGATTTAAGTATCGACCAGGGAGGCTGTATTGAAACATCCGAATGCCGTTCACTGCTTAAACCTGTTTATACAAAACACGATGTCATTCATTACAGTGTTCCTAATATTCCCTCCCTGGTAGCCCGGACCGCTTCAATTGCCATTAGTAACATTATTTCGCCTATTGTACTGGAAATGGGGAATGCGGGAGGAATTAAGTCGTTGCTGAAGGAACGTCCAGGGGTACGCCAGGGCACCTATATTTACAATGGGATACTCACTAACGAATATATCGGGAACCGGTTCGATATTCCCTCTAAGGATATAGATCTCCTTATGGCAGCTTTTTAACATCACTTTACTGCAAATACAATATATCGTAAAAAGAAAAAAGGCATACTTAAGCATGCCTTTCCTCTAACTAACCCTAACCACTTGACTTAATTAACCCAAATACGTTTTGTACTGCTGGTTTTATCGATAAATGTAATTTTAACCAGGTAGATACCTGTTTCAAGATCAAAATTCAATCGCACGCTATTTGATGCTTCCAGCTCTTCTGAGTAGACAATCTGACCAACAATACTCATTATTTCGATTTTTTCGAATTTTAAATCAGCCTTTATTTCAAGGTTGCCATCAACAACAGGATTCGGATACACCGAAACTCTGACTGGGTCATAGGCATAAATACCTGAATAATCCCTATCCAATGCAATTCCCGATAATACGAGAATAAGTCCTGCTATTAATACTTTTTTACTCATCAGATTCATTTCTAAAATGAATTTACAAAAATAATACCAAACCGCAATTTTACAAAGCAAGATTTTAACATTTCTGAATTATTGTTGTAATTTTCAGATTCTTTTACTCGAATCAATTGATTTTGTTACACACTAAATCATTTAATTCAAAGAATACATTAATTTGTTTATGATTTGGTTAATAAAGACTAATGGCTAACCAATTAAAATATGACCAATTATGAAACGAAATTACTTATTTTTTTGGATGATAGGATTGTTACTGTCATGCATGACAAATCCTGAAAGTAAGATCAGTTTGGATGAAGCAGCACTGTCTTTACCTGATACCGTAAAAGATGGGGTATTTATTCACATTACGGAAAGTTACGGTGATCCTCATCGATTGCTTATGCCCTTAAAGATGGCGACCATAATGGCCGATAATAAAGATGTATTGGTCTACATGGACGTGCATGCTGTCAGTATACTGGTAAAGGGTGCTGAAGATATTAGTATGGAAGGTTTTGAATCGGCAACAACGTATATTAAAATATTATTGGAAAAGGGAGTAAGTATATATGCATGTCCCACCTGCCTGCAGGTTGCGGGTTTTAAACCTGATGATTTGGCTGAAGGTATACAACTTGCCCAGAAAGAAAAATTTTTCGATTTTACAAAAGGAAGAATTCTGACGTTAGATTATTAAAGGTGAAATTGAATTTGTCAATAGTACTTTATTGAGAATGATTATTGGATACTGAAAATTGAATATATTAAAGCATTCCCAATTCAAGTAAAGCTTCTTCCGACATCATCGTTTGGTCCCATGGAGGATCGAAAACGAGGTTAACACTGCATTCCTTTACTTCATCGAGCATTTCGATACGGCCTTTTACTTCACTAAGAATCTGGTCGGCAATGGGACAATTAGGCGCAGTCAGTGTCATGACAATCTCTACCCTGTTTTCTTCATCAATTTTGATATCATAGATAAGACCAAGATCATAAATGTTGACAGGGATCTCCGGGTCGTATATTTCCTTCAGGATCTTAACGATATCCGTTTCGAGCTGGAGAAGTTTATTATGATCGTTATATTCTGCCATGATAAGTACTTCTTTAATTCTTCTTCTCTTTAGCATCGTATGCTATTGCATACAGCTTCATCTGTTTGATCATCGAAAGTAATCCGTTAGCCCTTGTTGGCGAAAGATTTTCGCGTAACCCTATTTTATCAATGAATTCCAGATTCGTATTCATAATTTCCTGCGGTGTGCGATTTGAAAGTACCCGGATAAGTAAGGCTATGATACCTTTGGTTATTATGGCGTCGCTATCTGCTGTGAATACAACTCTACCGTCTTTA
>CAYUAV010000189.1:0-7041 GCA_964442665.1 uncultured Bacteroidales bacterium | reverse complement strand
GATCCGGTCGTACCGAGGCTTGATTCCGGTAAGTCCTTTCAGTCCTGTACCACGAAAAAGGTTAAGCAATATGGTTTCGACAATATCGTTACGGTTATGCGCCACGGCAATACGCGAATAGTTATTTTCTGAGGCTAATTCGTTAAACCATTGATACCGCATATCCCTGGCTGCCATTTGTATGGATAGATTGTTAAGCCGGGCATACTCAGTAGTGTTAAAATCGCGGGAATAGAAATTACAGCTAAAGCCGGAGGCAAGATTCCTGACAAATTTCTGATCTTCATCCGATTCACGACCTCTTAGCTTAAAATTACAGTGGGCAATATCGAAAACAAATCCCGCCCTATGAAACAAGTTCGCCATACTCACAGAATCGATGCCACCGCTTACTGTCAACAAGATTCTGTCGGTTTTTTCGGCAAGATTATTTGACGTAATATACGATATGAACCTTTCAAGCATAATTAGTCGATTGAAGTGCAAAGTTAATAGCATAGTTTTTTAACAGGCACTCCTCATACTCTTTTTCGATATCACATAATGCAGTCAGTGCACTTCCACTCATGTACGATAAGTAATTTGTGGTTGAATTATATTGAAGACTTCTGATTACTACATTAAAATCGAAATCCATACCGGGAGCAATGTATCCCACTGAACCGGAATAGAGGCCTCGCCTGGCAACTTCATATCTGTCAATGAGTTCCATTGCCCTGATTTTTGGGGCCCCGGTCATAGAACCCATAGGAAATGTTGCCTTTATAATTTCAGCAAAGGTAACTTGCTTAAGTTTTGCACTTATGGTAGAAATCATTTGATACACCTGAGGGAAAGCATAAATTCCACATAGTTCTTCTACTAGCACTGAGTTTTTACAGGCTATCCTTGAAAGATCGTTTCGAACCAGATCGGTAATCATAATATTTTCTGATCGTTCTTTAAGGCTGTTCTGTAAACTTTTTACTATGAAATCATTTGTAGAGGTATCGGAACTGCGAGGTGCCGTGCCTTTAATGGGTTGCGAAATAATTCGTATGTCATTCTTCTGAAGAAATCTTTCGGGACTGGCTGAAAGCAGATAATGATCAAATACCTTCAAAAAGGCTGAAAAAGGCGAAGGGCTGTTTGAATTGATCGATAAATAGGTGCTGCAAGGATCGATTCGGGCATAATTAAAAAACTCCTGGCAGAAATTAAGTTCATAAATATCGCCCCGTTGAATATGATTCATGATTTTTTCAGCCCGTATCAAATAATCTTCCCTAGTAATTCTTGCTTTCAGATCGAAAATAGTAACAGGTTCCGTTTTACGGGTAGAAGAGGAGATTTCTTTCAGAAGTGATTCAGCCAGAAAATTCTGACCATCGGCAACTATTTCAAGATGATTATTTTTTAAAAGAACCAGAATCGAAGGTTCGAAAAACAACAATTCCGGCCAATGATGATAATCCGGATTCTCTGAATGAAGAGTTTCCAGTCGGTTCTTAATATCATAGGTAAGGAAACCCAGATACCAATGCTTCAGTTTCCAATCAATTTTATCCAGCTCTTCAAAACCGGTAATAAGATGTGTGGCATCGGATTTATTAGCGAATCCCGCAATCAGATCATACTTTCTACGGAAAACGTCGGACGATGGGAAAATATCAGTATTGCTATCGAGAATCAGAGCCAATTCAAAATTATCGGCAAAACTTACAAGTGTTTTCTTTAAACGTCCAATAGTAATTCTTTCTATATGGATACTATGTTGCATGGTGCAAAAATAAAAAAAGCATTCCTTACAGTATGTAATTCCGGCATTGATTTGTGCTCCTGTATTTTGTTATTTACACCCTGGAAAAAGTGTTTTATTATTTCAGGTAAATTTTACTAGTAAACTAATATTTGCGGTGACTGAACAACAAAATTATCTAATTGCGGATATCGTTTCGATGTAAGCTCAATGTATTCAGGCATGGCGTTTGGGGGTAATAACGGATAATAACTGAACCGGAGAACCACTGTATCGAAAGCCAGATTTTCATTTCTGATTCTTATACCTCCGCCAAAACCTGTATAGAGATGGTTCTGAATTAATACCACATTATCATTCGAAATAATTCCTGCATCGAAAAACAGGAAATAAACAAAACGAAAACCCAGTATAATATGAGGTGAGTAGCAAACACCTTCAAGCGAAAGATTTAACCTTTGATTGCCTCTTAGCCTGTCACTGCATAGTCCGCGTATCCCATCCTGCTTGGTAAATTTCAGGAATTCGTCCTCGAAGCGATTATATCCTGCTTTATAAGTCAGATCGGTAAATATCCGGTAAAAATACCTTCCGGAATTATTTAAAAGATTAGTAAAATACTTAAGCCTGAAAATCAGTAATCCCTGTTCAATTCCGTAATTGAGAAAAGTTCCGTAATCGATCCGTTGATAGAGGTAACCTAAATTGTCCATTCCTTTTCCCCAGGCTAAACTAATCCCAAAATAGGGTCGGTTATAAAATTGATCTAATTCCACACCGGAAGTGACCGTGAGGGAGTTGCCGAAAGGAATATCCTCGGTACGTCCGAAGCCATAAACATATTTGGTTTTAAAATATCCTACCTGTGAAATACCCGCTGAAAATAAATAACTGGTTCTTTCTTGATAATTATACAGGAAATCCTCCCGTATCTCATCAGGGTGTTTGAAGTATTCGTAACGCGTAATTCTGCCTGTGCCAACAATATTGGTTTTTTTATTTCTCGAGGAGATTTGCGGTATTGAAATTGCCCGTCCAAACCACAGGTCGTAATAATTATAGTCTACTTTTTCCTCTTTTAGGATAGTATCGGGTAAAATAATATCCTGTAAGGAGTTTATTTTTTCAAAACCCACTCCTCCCGCATATCGCACATCCTGTGTGAAAAAATTTCTGTTACAATAAAATTTGAATGCTTCCATATTCCATTGGTTTTCATACGAAGCGTCGAGAGCAAAAAAGGTGTTTCCTATGTTTTCAATTCGATAGCGTACTTTATGCCCATAAAAGGGATTTCTGTCATAATTCCATGTAAGATGGTAGTATAATTCATGACCCAGACCCAATACATTCTTATTGCTTATGCTTGCTTTACCAAAATCAACGTCGCGGAGTTCAAGTGAACCTCCGATCGGTAAAACATCTTTTGTAATGAAGATAATATCAACTGTATCCGGAGATACTTCCTTAATAATAAATCTGGCATCGTCGATAAAGGGTAATTCCCTGAATAATCGTTCATTTTCAGAAAGTGTATAAAGATCGACTGTGTCGCCGCTTTTAATGAGCAGGCGGTTTTTAAATACATTTTGCTGGGTGTTTATATGAAGTTCGTTTCCAAGACGTTCTATCCATTTTGTTGGTACTTCGGAAGTATCAGCAACATTTTGACCGAAAATTTCCAATTTCTTAAAACTAATATTCCTGATCACTCTCCCCTGGTACTTGCTGAACCCGTTGAAAATCTGATCATGGCGAAGAGTAACTTTTTTTTCATTTTTCTTCTCTGAGGAATCATTGGGAGTAAGCTCGTTAATGAGCCTGTTTTTCAAATGGTTGAATTTGTTGTCTCTAATAACTGTATCTGAATTTAGTGAGTCCCGCCGGTTAATCGGATTGTTGGTAGTTGCTGAACCGGATTCACTGATAATGGCATTCGCACAGAATAAGGAGGCAGTTTCTGCTTCTTCAACCTGCCGAGAAAAAACAGGGAGATGACAGGCAAGAATGAACAGGATGATGCAAGATATCCGGAGTGATATAGTACTGTATCGCTCAATAATTAGGCAATATTCACATACAATGCGTAGCTTCAAAATGTTTCCCCTAGAATGTAAGTTTAACAATCAGCAGATCGGTGGTTGAACTTAATTTTTCTTTTGCCAGTTGCTCGGAATTGATATGATTTGAACGTTTTAACCAATCATTTAGTACAACAAGCAGTTCTTTTTGATTTATTTTATCATATACACCCGGTGAAAAAGCTAAAATACCCTTTGCTTCATCAAACTTAAGCTCCTGGTTTCCCTGTAAATAATAAGAATGATAGGCGGGATTCTGGTTTTGATTTGATATGGCATCATTCTCAAGCATGTAAATATGTTGATTGAGTCCTGTTACAACTACTTCGTTATTTTCATGATGCTGAAGTACTATGATAACAGTAAAACCTGAGTTTCCCAAAATTTCAATTGCATTGACCTCAATTATTTTATTCAGATCCTGGTAGCTTTGATATATTATTTTTTTCAGTTGTCCATCATATTCATCAATATTTCTGAAAAGAATGCTTTTAAAAATACAGTTTGCCAATAGTGCATTGTTTTCTTCCAGTTTATTTGAGATAAGAAGCGTATATTGTCCCATCCCTGTATGCTTTCGGATACATACATGATTGCTCTCATTCAGAGCATTAGAGCGGTATACATGTAATTGTTCCGATTCCGCATTACTATCAAGCATAATCTTTGCCAGAACCCTCAATAATTCAGTATTTAAACCGAAGTCTTGTGCGGTCTTTAAAGTTTCTTTGTTCTGGGGTGAATTCTTCTTCAGAATATTTATCTGGGTTGTAAGATTTTTAATTTTCGCCAGGATTTCAACCCTGTCAAAGGGTTTTGAAATATAATCATAAGCACCGGCGTCAATACCCCTGATTCTTGAATCGCGGTCGTCGAGAGCCGTTATGAGGTAGATGGGAATGTGCGCTGTGAGTTCATTTTCACGAAGCTTTTTGCATACTTCGAACCCATCCATTTTTGGCATCATTACATCCAGAAGAATGATATCGGGCAATTCTTTAAGTGCGACTTTAATGGCTTCTTCTCCATTGACTCCAAAAGTAAGATTATATCCTTCAGGTACCAGAATAGCCTCCAGCAACTGCCTGCCAATTGGTTCGTCATCAACAACAAGAATTTTTGTTGAACTGCTCATGAATCTTTAAATTTCATTATGAGATATCAGTAAATTTATAAAAATTTACGTTTGATTTAATTTCCGGCAAATTTTCCGGTTTTTTTATTGTTTCCCAATGTTTCAACTAGATTATTTGTAATATTATGGTTATATTAAAGAATAAAAGTTAGTTTCACTTATGTCGATGACTGAATCGATCCTTAAGGCCCTGATGCGGTTATTTGCTATTGTTACTCAAATTCATCCGGAGCAAAAACTTTCTCAGGCCAGAACTATAGTGGAATCTTATCTTCGTCAGCTGGTAAGCCCCGTCAAAGTTAACCAGTACCTGATTATGTTCGACTTCTATCACAGCAGCCTGAGGGAGAGGGAAGTGAAAACAGGTGAAAAACAGATGTCACTTTTTTCGGTAAAATCGATCATAATCTGTGAGAACATTAATAAGGTACTTGATAAGAAACAGAAATTACTTGTTCTTATGCAACTTCTTGAAATATTGAACTTAAAGGAAGTTGCACTTAATGAAGATATTGATTTCGTACGCACTATTGCATTTGCTTTTAAATTTGACGAAACAGTTTTTCAAAATTGTAAATCTTTTATACTCGATTCATTATTCGAAGTTCCCGACAAAGAAAGTATTTTAATTATCGATAGCAAAAATGAATCTTTATATGCAGGAATAAAACACTTGTTCAGGGAATATTTTAAAGGGAAACTTATTTTTCTGCATATCGAAGCGGCTAATGCCTATCTTTTCAGAAATGTCGATGCTGACGATCGGTTATACTATAAAGGGAAAGAAGTTATCCCTTATCGTACTTTTTATCTGGAAAAGGGATCGACCATTCGCAGTCCGCTTATCGGAACCATATACTACAGCGATGTAGTAAAAGAATTTCTTAGATCGAAAACTCTCTTTAAAATAAATTTCGCAGTAGAAAAAATGGAATTTCGATTTAAGAATTCCTCAAACGGTATTTATCCCTTCACGCTATATGAAGAATCAGGTTCAATGGTTGGGATTATGGGTGGCAGTGGTGTAGGAAAATCGACTCTTTTAAATTTGCTTAATGGTAATCTGAAACCCCGCAAAGGAAGAATACTTATTAACGGATACGATATCCATAAAGATAAAAATATTATTGAGGGCATTATCGGTTATATTCCCCAGGATGATTTGCTGATTGAGGAACTCACCGTGTTCCAGAATTTATATTTCAACGCAAAACTTTGTTTCAGGGACCTCAATGAAGATGAAATACAGCAACGGGTACATAAAGTGCTGGTCGATCTGGATCTTTATGAAATTCGTGATCTGAAAGTTGGAAATCCCCTGAAAAAATATATTTCAGGTGGCCAGCGCAAGCGGTTAAATATTGCTCTTGAACTGATACGGGAGCCTTTTGTACTTTTTGTCGACGAACCTACTTCCGGGCTTTCATCTTCCGATTCGGATGTAGTTATCGACCTCCTGAAAGAGCAGAGTCATAAAGGGAAACTGGTTGTCGTTAATATTCATCAGCCATCATCCGATATTTACAAACGATTTGATCGTTTGCTGGTTATGGATAAGGGCGGAAGGATTGTTTTTCATGGTAATCCGTTAGACGCTCTGGTTTATTTCAAAACCGAGAATCAGCTTATAAATGCTGAAGACAGCGAATGTCCGACTTGCGGTAACGTTAATCCTGAGCAGGTATTACAAATCGTCGAGTCGAAAAAAGTGAATGAGTATGGAGAGTATATCGACGAACGACAGGTGTTACCTGATGAATGGTATATCAGTTATAAGAAAAAGCACGAGCCTCCCATAAATCTCGGAGCCGAGATAAAATCGGATTTACCTGCAAATGATTTTCGCATACCGGGGAAAGCGAAACAGTTTAAAATTTTCAGCATCAGGAATCTTCTATCCAAACTTAGCGATAAACAATATCTTGCAATTAATCTGTTCGAAGCACCATTATTAGCATTTATTCTTGGTTGGTTCACCAGGTATAACGCAGGTACACCCAATTCTCCGGGTAAATATATTTTCAGTGAAAACGTAAATCTTCCGATATACATTTTTATGAGTGTAATAGTAGCTCTTTTCCTTGGTT
>CAYUAV010000188.1:0-7042 GCA_964442665.1 uncultured Bacteroidales bacterium | reverse complement strand
ATTTGTTTTTCCTGCGTGTATTTGTTTGCGTAATTCGTCTCTGCCTGATAACTGGTCGAAATATTTGTTAAAAAACGACTCCCCCACAGACAGATCATCATAAAATAATTTGAGATACTGTAAATCAACCATCCTTCTGTTTCTCAGGGAGTCGAGGGGTTCCTGCCGAAGATCGATACCGTAACAAACCGTATCCCTGAACTTGGGATTAAGGCTGTACCCTTTCATCGATCGTGGGATAAAAGAAAAATCATGATCGGAAAAGTCCGGATGGCCAATAACCTGGAACGGAAAGTTAGTGCCGCGTCCTTCCGAAACTACGGTTCCCTCGAAAAAACAGGCAGAGGGATACAGGTAAACCGATCGCATATCCGGGAGATTCGGAGAAGGTGAAGCAGGCAAGGTATAATAAAATGCATGGTTATAATGATGACATTTGATTATTGTCAAATCACACTGTAGCGAATCGGCCAGCCAATATTCTCCATTGATCATCCGGGCATATTCGCCGATAGTCATGCCATATACTACAGGTACCGGATGCAATCCGACAAATGAGCTGTAATTCGTGTCAAGGAGCGGTCCATCGACATAAAAACCATTCGGATTCGGTTTGTCGAGTAGAATCAGAGGAATATGCTTCTCCGCACAGGCCTCCATAATATAATGTAATGTG
This sequence comes from uncultured Bacteroidales bacterium, assembly GCA_964442665.1. Lineage (GTDB taxonomy): Bacteria > Bacteroidota > Bacteroidia > Bacteroidales > UBA10428 > UBA10428. The sequence continues at coordinate 6,366 of CAYUAV010000188.1, read as the reverse complement.
CTCAGATAGGTAAAAAACCGTACCCCGACATCCTGTAGATCGAAAACCATGATATCGATCCCTTCGAGATCGGCACGATCAGGTTTTGTCTTCCTGCCATAAAGCGAGATAACCGGGATAGAAAGATTTGAATAAATTTCATCACCGACAATTCTTCCTGCTTCGGCAGAGCCCTTAAATCCATGCTCCGGGGTAAAAATCCTTCGAACATCAATTCCCAGTTTCAGCAGTGTATCTGCAAGATTTGTTGAATCCAGAACCGAGGTCTGATTAATAACAAGAGCCACTTTTTTGGATGCTACCAACGGAAGGTATTGTTGTATATCATAAGCGCCGGGAAGAATATCCTTAACAGGTTGAGCTTGCGAACAGCCGGTTAGTATTAAAAGCAGATAAACAGGAATTCGGAAAATTGCTGCATTCGGGTTTTTCATCATGATCACGTAGTATAAGCGGGGCTAATTTAGTATTTTTATACGCTTTACAGCAATCGCTATTTTATGAACGTGGAATCATATATTGCCCGGAGATTTACTTTCGATAAAGAAGGAAAGAAGATGCTTTCACGATCGATCGTGCAACTTTCTGTTTTTTCCATTTCGCTCAGTATTGCTGTTATGATTATTACCCTGGCTGTGGTTACCGGGTTTAAGCGAGAAATCAGAAACCGGGCTGTAGGATTTGGAAGCCATATACAGGTTTTAAATTTCGATTCGAATAACTCGTTCGAATCGTCTCCTATATCAGCAAACCAGAGTTTTCTGCCTGAATTACAGAGAATACCCGGAGTAAAGCATATTCAGGTTTTTGCAACAAAACCAGGTATTATTAAAGCCGGTATAGAAAACCAGGGTGTAATTGCCAAAGGCGTTAGTTCCGATTATGACTGGAGTTTCTTTGACGCAAACATTGTGGAAGGAAGAAGTTTCAAAGTTCAGGATTCCGTAAAAACCGATGAAGTACTTATTTCCAGAAAGCTGGCTTCAATGCTTGGATTAAAGGTCGGAGACGAATTTCCGATGTTCTTTTTCGATACAAAACCCCGAGCCCGGAGGTTTAAAATTTGCGGACTGTTCGAAACCAGCCTGGAAGAATTTGACAAACAATATATTCTTACCGATATTAAACATATTCAGAAGCTTTATGGCTGGGATAAGGATCAGATAACAGGTTTTGAGATGCTTATCGAAGATTATCGTAAACTCGATTTCATCACGGACAAAGTAAGAGAAATAGCAGGTTTTCATTTTCTTGAGAATGGCTCCCGCTTAAAAGTAATAAATATCAAAGAAAAATATCCACAGATCTTTCAGTGGCTCAATCTGCTCGATATGAATGTTGTGGTAATACTTCTCCTGATGATCATTGTTGCCACTGTTAATATGATTTCAGGACTAATCATTATAATACTGGACCGAACACAAACCATAGGCCTGTTAAAAGCAATGGGAGCAAGCAATCAAACCGTAAAAAAAATATTTCTGCGTCAGGCACTGTTTCTTATTTTAAAAGGAATGATAATTGGCAATATAATAGCCATAACTATTGCCCTGTTGCAAGATAAATTCCAGATAATGAAGCTTAACCGTACTTCTTATTTTATTGATTATGTTCCTGTAAATCTTACAATCCCAATAATTATTCTGACCAACCTGGGGAGTTTACTAATGATCTTTCTGGCCATGTATCTCCCGGTTCTGATCATTCTCAGGATAGAGCCTGTGAAAACTTTGCGCTATAACTAACACGGCATGAACCTTGAAATACAATTAAAGGAAGAACTGCAAAATGAGCTGCCCGGTACCCATTTTCATCAATCAATGATACCAGCTCGCCCCTATCCTCTAATATTGCCAGAAAATGAGGTAGTGCAAGCTTCTGTATCCATTATCATGTATTTATCCGGCAAAAAATCGTATCAGTTTCTGCTTATTAAAAGGACCGATTATAATGGCCATCATAGCGGCCAGGTAAGCTTACCGGGTGGTAAAGCAGATATCACCGATTCAACATTGCTGCATACCGCCATCCGCGAAACAAATGAAGAGATCGGTATCCGGCTGAGCGAAACATCATATTTGGGAAAACTTACTCCCCTGCATATACAGGTCAGCGGTTTTCTGGTCACTCCATTCGTGTTTTATATCAGTGAACCGAAGAACTTTACGATTGATAAAAATGAAGTTCAATATGTGATCCGGAGCGATATTTCATTACTTCTTACTGAGGATACACTGAAAACTACACGGATAAAGGTAAAGGAAAATGAAATTCAGGCCCCGTATTTCGATATCGAAGGTGAAGTAGTCTGGGGAGCTACTTCGATGATACTTGCTGAGTTTAAGGAAATTCTCAGAAGAATAGAAAGAAAAAATCCCGGAATATTTCGTCCGGGATTATAATCATGTTAAAAAGTAAATTTGGTATTGCATATTTATTGTACAACCAGGTTTTTGTAATGCCCATAGCGTTCCATAATATCAGCAACATACTGGTAAGTTTCCGTTCCACGGCAATAGCCATATTTTACAACCGGGTCGTTATAATATTTCGGATCAGATTTCAGCAGCAGATAATCGGCAACATTATTATCCCAGATATTCGGATCTTTCCTGTTCTTTGCTGCCAGTGCCCTGGCATCCATAATATGGCCAAAACCTATATTGTAAGCAGCCAGAATGAACTTTTTACGTTCGTCCTGATCTTTTATATCGTCAAATCTTTCATCGAGCCATTTTATGTACATAAGTCCGGCCCTGATCTGCATCTTCAGAGGAGAAGAGGGATTAACGCCAAAGCGTTGTCCTGTTGTAGGCATCAATTGCATCAGACCATAGGCTCCTGCCCACGATCGGGCATGGGGATTAAATCGTGATTCCTGGTAGATCAGTGAGGCTACAAGCCTCCAATCCCAGCCGATTTCATTACTAAACTCTTTAATCAGCGCATCGTAGGGTGAAATTTTACCTGAAACATTGGCATAGTAATCGCTTGCCACAATTTCTGCTGATCGTTTGTTCTGGAAATACTTATGGGTGATCAATGCATATTTTCGCGTACGTTTAAAACCAGTCAGCCAGCTGTCGATGGTCTGTTTCAGATCGTTTGCATTTTTATTGACAGCCCAGGCCAGATTCTGATAAAAACTCACAGGAGTTTCTATATCAATATTATCATAATATAATTCGCCAACCTGGGCAGTGATCTCATCACAAACTGTGTATTTGATTTCGCCCTCGGCCACCATTTCTATCAGTTTCTCATCGTTTTCATCCGATTCTACAATATGTATCGAATCTCCGATCTCATCCGATAAATTTCTCAGACGCTGTGAAAAGGCTGAATTCTTTTGAACATAGATTGTCTTATTTGCCAGATCGAGTTGATTACGAATGAGGCTGTCTTCCATTGATGAACTGGAAAGTTTCCGCCAGTTTTCAGGCTTTTTCTGAATTAACACCTGTCGGGTTTGGGTATGAGGAACGGTAAAAGCCATTCTTTCACGACGATCTTTAGTCACCGTCAGGTTAACGGCAATAAGATCAACATCCCCATCTTCAAGCATCTCGAACTTCTTTTCCAGATCGTTATTTACCTGAACTTCGAGTCTGACACCAAGATGATTAGCCAGTTCCTGGAGCATCTCATACTGATACCCCATAGGTTGACCACGATAAATAAAATAACTTGTTGAATTAAAATCTGTTACTACCTTGAGAACACCTCTTTCCAATACCTGCTCCAGCACTGTTTTACTTTTCTCTTTTGGTGCAGGATTCCCCAGTCTGATACATGAAAATGCCAGAATAACAACAAGAATTATACTAAAACATTTTCTTAATTTCATAGTTATACCTTTTATATCAAATCAAAACACGCGTTCCTAATTGTAAAAAACCCAGGATAATCCAAACCTGATCGTATTCTGGTTGTAAGGATAGTGAAGGGTAGAATAATAATTTTGTTCAAACCATGAACTGTTAAAATGCTGCACCTTCACAAAAAACCTGGTTCTTTTAAGCTTTATATTTAAAAACAAATCCATTAGCGGATAGTTCCCTATATTTTCCTGATTTTGAACATAAAATACACTTAATGCAGGTGAATACTCGTATCCATTAAAACTGGTATTATAATAAATATCCAATCCAAAAATCGTTTGTAACCTTCCGTTAGTAAGCTTAAATCTGAATGTATGATCAAAATACGTGGAATTGTAAACAATGAGAGTTGGTAACGGTAAAACACTTTTATTTTCAGTTACCTGATATACAACCTTATTCAGCGAATATATTTTCCATAGCTTAAAAGTTTTCGTTGCTTCAATGGAAAAATAATTAAGTATATACTCATAATTTTGCGGATGAGCCAGCTCATTAAAATAAATGAAGTTGCGAAGTACGTAATAATTACCCTGCAATTCAAAATTCTTTGACGGACTCATCAATACACTTGATAAACGAAATCCGTTCTGATATTTCAAATCCTGATTCCACATATAATTATTCGCATAATAGGTATCAAACAGGTAAGATGGTTTTTTGTTCTCTATTATTCCTTCTATATCAAACTGATACTCTCTTTTCAGGATAGTAATGTCAGTATTAATTAAACCTTTTAACTCCGTCTGACCACTTTTTTGTCCTGCCAGGTAAAGTGTACCGGAAAATTGTGCCTTAATTTTATTTCTTATATTACCATAAATACCGGCTGAAACAAATGTATTGGTGAATTTTTCTGACATATTCACACCTTTCAGGGTATCTCCGGTATCCAGTACAACGGGAGTCAGCAAAGTATCTGTGGCAGGATTATATGTAGTATCCGTATTCCATTGTGAAAACAAATAGTATTTCTCGAAATCATAACCTATCAGACCATAAATACCGGTCTGAACCTTTCTGCGAAAAGTCGTTTTAAATTCCAGTTGTAACGTATTGGACACTCGAAAATGTGATACAGAATCGTCGGTGGATTCAGTATTGAAATAAAAATAATCATAAAAACCCGGTGAAACCGGATCGGAATCGAGATACCTTTTCGATGCACGATTAGTGCTGAACACATAAGTCAGGATCGGTTCAGCAATATTTCGTCCCTTATTCATTTTCGTACTATCCTCTCTCGATGCTAATGTAAACAATTTCAATTGCTGACTAACCAGTATATCCAGATAGCGTAATTTGTTTTGTGCATCCGAATCATAATTTGGCGAGCCCGTCCCATTAAAAACCGTCGGTATATTTTCTATGTATTTATAATTTCCGCTCTGAAAGATAGAATCTATGATACCTCCATTCTCATTATTTCGATAGTAGTTCATATTCAGGCTTGAATGAAGTGTATATTTCTGGCTGGTATAGCTTCCAAACAGTCTGAATGAATTCATCTTCACTTTTTGATACCTGTATTGCCCCCGGGAAGAAATATTATAGTACCGCAATCCGAAATTAAATTTCGGAGAAAGGTTTTGTGTATGAAAAGCTTCAAATGTCTCTTCCCGGCTATTGGAAAGACTCTCAAAAGTATAGGTAAGACGTGAAAATTGTTTTCGGGTATTATAAAACTGTGTATTCTCCACCGTTTGGAAATAAGGAAGAAACGAATTTACATAGAAAGCATCATCGTTAAATATTCTATCAGGCACGATATTCGACAGTGATGCAGTTCCAAGGTTTCCCAGGAATGAATTGCTTATAGAATATTGATAGTTAGGATAAAAAACCTGAAAATTCTCAAGATTAGTATCAACCTCGGCCTTTTTGGCTTGTGAATAATAATTTTCCAGCGTCCATGAATAAATAACCGGAACAGTATCATTATCGACCTGTGCCAGGATAGCCGATGGTATCAGCAGAAAAATCATATATAGGTATTTTCTCATCTGATTGCCTTAACTGGCAATAATTCTGCTATTTCAAATAAATAGCAATTCTCCCTGTTAAAAAAAGAATCTTAGTAAAAGTTATACACTTTAAACCAATAAATATTGACAGCTGGCTGCGCTACCGGTATGATCAGAAATTGATTTAACGTTATAGTGTTCTAATTAAACCGAGTCTATCATCTTTTAAAAAATCCTGACGAGTCAGGAATACTCCTTCATCGTCAGGATTAAAAAAAACGGTGGCGACCTACTCTCCCGTTGTTACACAGTACCATTGGCGCTAATGGGCTTAACTTCTCTGTTCGGTATGGGAAGAGGTGGAACCCCATTGCTATAGCCACCTAAAATCTTTACTATTTTTAAGAACTTCTTTCTTGTGGAACCCCTTTTGCTACCTGTCCGAATGTCTTCAGACAGGCGGATAGCCACCTAAAGTCTTTAGTAGTAGTGAGATTTTAGTACCCAGTATTGAGACTTTA